>CALGJN010000141.1:0-5907 GCA_937920185.1 uncultured Cellvibrionales bacterium
CCGAGGGACTGAAATATCCATAGCGTTCATACCGCGCTCAAGCGGTTCACTCGCCCCACCTAACCTCGCCCCAACCATCGCGGTGTCTAACTGAGCTGCCGCCGGGCTCGATCAATCCGGTAACGCTAAGCTCCGCATCGGTAAGCCCATTGGCCAACATTGCCACTAGTTGAAGCATCGCCTGAACGCGCCTACAAATTCGAACGGCGACGTTTGTCCGATGAGTATGCCGGCCTCACACGCACCGGCAATGGCTTGCGAATTCTATTTGAAATAAGCTTGATAATGGCAAATAGCGTCAGAGCTAGCACCGTCATAGCCATAATCGGAGCGACCCCGCGTTGATAGCCTATATCACTGACAAGGCCCTCGTAGAGGCTGACAAAAAAGGCCGGTGCAAGATGGAAATCATCTCGGTGCGCGGTCACTGGCGTCATCAAGAACGCGGTGGCAACCAGCATAATACTCTGGCGCAACGCGGCATTGGTTAACCGCCTTAATAAATACCAAGCACAGGACAACAAACACAGTGCACCGGTGGTATAGACCACCCAACCCCAAAAATAATTCTCTGCAGAATACATAATCAATCTACCCAGTGAATGATACGGTCTTCCATATCCGCATCGGCAACGTCGAGTTCAGAGACGACTCGTCCGCGCAAAGAAACCCCATAGCTGTGAACTAGATGCCGATTACCACTGACCAAATGATGCCAACTTGGCAGATCTCCGCCGCGCGCTAAAATTCGATAAGAACAACTGTTCGGCAACCAGTGTAATTCGCCAATGTTATCGGCGGTCAACTTAAGGCAATCGTCTACAAATTCGTGGCGTTTGGTATAATTACTGCATTGGCAGGAATGGCTGTCCAGTAATTTGCAACCGACGTCAGTATGATAAATATCGCCATTATCGGCATCCTCCAGCTTTACCAAACAACACTTGCCACAACCATCGCATAGCGATTCCCACTCACTGGAACTCATATCCGCCAGTGGTTTAACGTGCCAAAATTGCTCCGCACGAGGGTTGGCGCTCACGCCCGTACCGCCTCAGCTATCTCTCTATCAGTGGCGTATGGGCTTGGCGGCATTTGCAGATAGTAACCTTGCTGATCAAGCCGGCGTAGAACCTCTGCAACATCGGCTCGCGCCAATTTTAAATCGTGCTTAAGTAGCAAGGTGGTGACCAGCCTAAGCTCTCCAAGGCGCTCTAAAAGTTCATCCGGCACGCGCTCTGTACCCTCGGCACGAGCCACATACAGATACATTTCATTTTTATAACGACTGGCAAAAATATCACAGACTATCATGCTTGATTTTCCCCGCAGGCAAGTACCCGCTCTATGGCTGGTTTTACCAACCTCGCCCGCCAGCTCTCGCATAATCTCTGCGGCCACGCCGGAGCGCCGTTTTCGATGCTCCGCAGAACGCTCTCCAGTTCTTTCTTGGAGGCCAAGTACTCCACCGGAATATCCTCCGCGCGAGCCACTTCGCTGAGTGCAGTGCGCACCGCTTTGAGTTCCGTATTAGCCGCCCGACTGAGAGGTTGCGGAAGCATCGCTAACTGGGGATCGTCGTTTGCGGCAACAATTTCGGAAATAATCGAATCGCCATACCTTGCTATGTCGCGGCTGTAGAATCCCTCGACGGCGGATAGATGAGCCTTATTTTTTGGTTGGCTAACGGCCAATTCAAGCAGCACCGGATCCTTGAGTATATGCCCCCTCGGTCGATCCAATTCGCGCGCCTGCGCCTCGCGCCAAATACATAATCGTCTTAGTAATCGCAGCGAGTCTGCCGACAAACGGTGGGCACCTTTAACACGTTGATAATAGTCCTCGACATTTTTACGCCCCGCAACCATATCAATCACGGCCTGAGTTTCGGCGTCTAACCATGACCAGCGATCCAGCCGATCAAGCTGTTCATTGAGCATCGTCTGCATGCGGTGAAGATAGATGACATCGTCACCGGCATAACGTAATTGTTCGCTCGACAATGGCCGAGCCATCCAGTTAGAGCGCGTTTGTTGCTTATCCAGCTGAACACCCATCAGCCGTTCCAAAAGTCTCGCATACCCCATGGAATAACCGATATTGACTATCCCCGCGGCAATTTGCGTATCAAAAATATTCCCTAGAGAGATTGCCAGCGCGTGCTCGAGCACTTCGACATCCTCGGCGCAAGCGTGCAGTATCACCACCCGTTGAGAATCCTCCAGCAATGCCCTTAGCGGGGTATATGTGTCGATCCGCAGCACGTCGATCAGCCAACAATCATGCCCATCTGATAGTTGGATCAGTGCCAATTTAGGGTGAAATGTGTCGGTACGCATAAATTCTGTATCTAGAGCAATCACAGGCTCCACGCTCAAGCGCGCGCAGAGCGCCTCAAGTTTGTCATCAGTATCAACCCAAATATTCATACTAGAGCACCTTCCTGCTCTCTAAGGCGAGGTTCAAAGTGCCCCCATCAACATATTCTAACTCTCCGCCCATCGGCACACCGTAGGCAATACGTGAAACCGCGACGTTTAGCGAGCGCGCTTTGTCGGCGATAAAATGCGCCGTGGTCTCGCCCTCGAGGGTGAGATTTGTTGCCAGAATTAGCTCATCCAAATTATCCGTTTGCAAACGAGCCATCAGTTTGTCAATTCCCAACTCCTCTGGGCCGATCCCGTCGATCGGCGACAGGTGCCCATAGAGGACAAAATAGGTACCAAAAAAACCGCCCGCCTGTTCAATCGCATAAAGATCCGCCGGAGTTTCAACCACGCAAACCTGACGACTGTGTCGCCGCCCACTGCTACAAATAGGACACAAAGATTCCTCGGTAAGCGAGCGGCAACAGTCACAACGACCGATTTTTTCAACCGCTTCGAGAATCGTTTGAGCAAGTTTTAATGCGCCGGGTTTATCGCGTTCAAGAAGATGCAGGGCCATGCGCTGTGCCGATTTGTTACCAACCCCCGGAAGACAGCGCAAATTCTGAATTAAAGTATCGATTAAAGACCCGAACACGGCCACACCTCACGTTTCAAAAAGGCATCTTAAAACCGGCAGGCAAATTCATACCCCCAGTCAACGACGACAACATGTCCTTACTCCCGGCATCGACTTTGCGCACCGCGTCATTTACCGCGGCCGCCAGTAGGTCTTCGAGAAACTCCTTATCCTCAGTCAATACCGAGGCGTCAAGCTTGACCTCTTTGACGTCGTGTCTGCCGGTCATAGTCACCCGGACCAAACCGGCGCCAGACTCGCCAGTCACTTCTCGGGCCTGAGCCTGCTCTTGCAGAGACGACATCTTCTCTTGCATTTGTTGCGCCTGTTTCATCAGATTATCTATGTCCACGCTTTATCTACCCCTTAGGTACGACTGATTTACTGTCTAATGTGCCATTGAAAACGCGCTTAAACTTCACCACCTCTGGATCCGCATTGAGCGATTCTAACGCATCTCGATGACGTTCCGCCGTCTCACGCAGCGCAGCGTCTCTGGGTGTTTCGGTACTTGTCTCGCCAAATGTAACAACAGCGCTCAGCGTATGCGCAAAATATTTACTCAAGGCCACCGCCATGCCATCTTGATGCTGCGCGGTAAATAAGCTGGTGTGAGCGCTATCCAAAATAAAGTGTAACTGATCCCCATCGCGATGAGAAAACACGCAATGGCTAGCAATCTCACCAAGCGAAGCGCCAATCTCTAGCCGCTTGCGAACCTCGATCCAGTGATGTGAAGAAAAGTCGTTTAGCGCCACCGACGGTGGCAACTCATCGCCCAATGGGCGCGACTGTATCGCAGCTGGAATTGGTAACTCGCTCGGCGTCGGCAACGAAGTCAACGCCGGCTCGTTAGCTGCCCGCGTCTCGTTGGTCGGTGCTGAAACGGGCAAATCCCGACTAGCGACGGGTGGATCTTTGCGCTGCGTGGTCGCCGCCCCGGTCGGCTGATCAGTTCGCGCGGGACTCCCAGTGTAGGGACGAAATGCTAACGCTCTCAACAACACCATATCAAACGCCACTCGCGCGTCAGGCGCGAGCGCAAGGTCGTTGCGCCCAAGCAGGCAAATTTGATAGTAAAGCTGAACGTCCTCCCGACTGACAAGGGCCGCCAAGTGGGCAATATCAGCGTAATTTTCAACGCCCGAATCGAGCGCATCGGGTACCGTTTGCAAAATCGCAACCTGATGCCAAAGCGACAAGATATCGCCGAGCGCCGCTTGGTAATCGGGCGCTTGTTCGGCCATTAGTGCGATCCGTGCCAGCAGCGCAGCACCGTCTGCCGCCGCCAAGGCCTGACAGATATCGATGACATGACTGCGCTCAATCGTGCCGAGCATGACATTTACATGCTCGGCCAAAACGCTCCCATTACCATGACCAATCGCCTGATCGGTCAGACTGAGCGCGTCGCGCATACTGCCGTCAGCGGCTCGTGCCAACGCCCACAGTGCAGATTCATCAAACGGGGTAACCTCTTCGGTCAACACCAACTTAAGATGTTCTACGATCCTCTCGGGACTCAAGTTCTTTAAGTTAAATTGTAAACAACGAGACAGTATAGTCACTGGAAGCTTTTGCGGATCGGTGGTCGCCAGCAAGAATTTAACGTGAGGTGGCGGTTCCTCCAAGGTCTTCAGCAGCGCGTTAAAGCTATGCGTCGAGAGCATGTGCACTTCATCGATCAAGTAAATTTTAAAACGCCCCCGACTGGGTGCATAGTGCACTTTGTCGAGTAGATCTCGAGTGTCGTCGATCTTGGTTTTAGATGCCGCATCGACTTCGATAAGATCGATGAATCGCCCTTCGGCAATTTCACTACAACTTGAGCATTCACCGCATGGCGCGGAGCGAATACCCAGATCACAGTTCAGACATTTGGAGAGGATTCGTGCAATGGTGGTCTTACCGACCCCTCGGGTACCGGTAAAAAGATAGGCGTGATGGAGGCGGTTGTTATCTAGGGCATTGGAAAGCGCTTGCAAAACATGCTCTTGACCGGCCATTTCCGAAAAAAACCGCGGTCTCCACTTTCTTGCCAACACCTGATAACTCATAGTGCATGCGCCCTAATAGACAAGTTCTGTTATCGGCATAGTTGCCCAACCCAAATAGCTCTTAATGACAGAGCGCGATATACCCATACCCGAAAATGAAAAAGTCGATGGCGATGACTCCCAAAAGCCACACTCCGGCACAGCATTTGACCGCTACCGTTGCTCCCTTCCGGGCCTGGCGGGGTTTGCGGCTAACACTTGCGGAGGGACCAGAGGGAGCCACCATTGAGTCGAGGATTATCCGCAGTTTAGGCGGTGAGTGCAAGAGTCAAAAAACACTTCGTAACGCAATATCAACGCAATATTGAGATCGCCACCAGGACCCTTGGCAAATGACAGCAGGGTAGCATCTGACGGTACCATCATCGTTTGCGCGGATCCCGGGCGGGCCATACGAATTATAATAAACCTTAACAACATCCATCGTCATACTAATACCGTCGCGCCTGTTAGACGGGCGCGACAGAAAAACAACGCACTGACAGTCGAGATGGACGCAATGCTGGATAAACTATTTTCCCAAACGACAACCGACAAACGACAAACGACAAACGACACACGACACACGACACAAAGATTAGCGAGGTTATCCTCGCCGGCGGTGAAGACTTTTATGCCAGCCACCTGTCGATGATTTAATCGGCAACCCGGCAACCGCTAATGACGTCGCAAGGTTTAAATGTATCCGGGCGCTAGCCGCTTACCCACACCCATTGTCGCCGGCGAAGACACAGTCGCGCTGGGCATAGCTAAGGAATAAATAGCTAAGACATAAATAGCTAAGGCATAAATAGATAAGGCGTAAATAGGTCAGACATTTAGATGGGACATCATGGCTATGTTG
>CALGJN010000142.1:0-1863 GCA_937920185.1 uncultured Cellvibrionales bacterium
TCACCCGCCAAGGGAACGTTTAGGTCTTCGCGGATAAGCACGCGCTTACCGCGCAGATCTTGGTCGACCATCAAACGCATCTTCATCGGTTGACCAGTGCCTCTTGACGGCTAATGCTGGGTAGTTGAAACCAGTATAACAAGGTATCTAGCATCCGATTGGCGTAGCCCCACTCGTTGTCAAACCATACCAAGACTTTGGCTAGGGTCTGCTGACTCACCCGCGTCTGACTGGCGTCGACAATTCCACTGCGGGGGTCATGGTTAAAATCACAGGACGCCAACGGCTCCTCGGTATAGCCCAGAATGTCCTGCAGCGCATGCACTGCGGCCTGTTCCAGACAGCGGTTAACTGTGTCTACATCGACCGTTGCAGCGAGCATTATCGACAAATCAATCACCGACACGTTCATGGTTGGAACGCGCATCGCCTGGGCCTGAAAACGTCCAGTTAAATGCGGTAACAGGCGGTCTATCCCTCGCGCTAAACCGGTTTCAACCGGAATAATCGACTGCATAGCGGCACGGGTTTTTCTAAGATCGGTGTGGTGATAAGCATCGATAACCGGTTGATCATTCATTGCCGAGTGAATGGTGGTAATGACCCCGCCTTCGACCCCAAAAGCGTCATCCAGCACCTGAATAACCGGCACCACTGCATTGGTCGAGCAAGAGGCGCTAGATATCACCTGCTCGGTACCATCGAGGTGCTGATGATTGATACCAAATACCACCGTGGCATCGACATCGGATTCCGCCGGTTGCGAAAAAAGTACCCGCCCAGCGCCACTGCGTAGGTGCTTCTCGGCAGTCTGGCGATCCGAAAACGCACCGCTGCACTCGAGTACCACATCCACCCGCAGCTCACCCCAAGGCAAATTTTCTATCTGCTCGCCAGCGAATAAGTCAATTGCATCTCCATTGATGTGCAAGCGCCCTTGCTGCAACTCCACGCTACCCGAAAAACGTCCATGGGTTGAATCATACCTGGTCAAATGGGCGATGGTGAGCGCATCCGCCGGTTCGTTGATCGCCACGATGCGCAGCAAACCTCGAGCGTCTGATTCATACACTGCACGCAAGATCGAGCGACCAATTCGCCCGTAACCGTTAATCGCGACTCGCAGCACTAAGCGATGACCTCGAGCAGGCGGTCGATGACGTTGTCTACGGTAAACCCAAACTCCTGCATCAGTTCTCCTCCGGGCGCTGACTCGCCAAAACTGCGCATGCCGACGACTCGCCCATCTAGACCCACATACTTGAACCAGTAATCGGCATGGAGCGCCTCAACAGCGACCCGAGCGCGGATCGCGTTCGGCAATACCGATTCCCGATAGGCCGCGTCTTGGGCGTCAAAAAGTTCTGCGCAGGGCATCGACACGACCCGCACACTAACACCGCGCTCGGCCAATTGAGCTGCTGCCTGCACCGCAAGATCGACCTCTGAACCGGTGGCGATAACCACCGCCTGCGGCACCGGGCAATCGCGCAATATGTAACCACCGCGCTGTATTGCGGTCACTTGAGCGCTATCGCGCGCCATCGGTGTCAAACCCTGACGACTGAACACCAAGGCACTCGGGCCATCCCGTCGCTGCAGTGCCACCTTCCAGCAAACCGCCGACTCAACGGTATCGCAAGGTCGCCAGGTATGCAGATTCGGGGTCGCGCGCAGAGCGCTGAGCTGCTCTACCGGCTGGTGCGTGGGGCCATCTTCACCCAGCCCAATAGAATCGTGGGTGTAGACAAATATGCTCTGAATCTTCATCAGTGCCGCCATGCGCACAGCGTTGCGGGCGTACTCCATGAACATAAGAAATGTGGCGCCGTAATTGACGAAGCCACCATGCAGCGCAATACC
>CALGJN010000143.1:0-3877 GCA_937920185.1 uncultured Cellvibrionales bacterium
GGTACCCAACAACATGCAAAATGATAGCAGCGCGACGCCATATACAATCATGATTTTTCCGCCTTAATTATCTTTCCGGCTTTCGTTACAAAGCCAATATTTTTCAAAGGGGTGATATCTTCGACCGGATTGCCTTTGACCGCAACCACATCTGCATATTTGCCGATGCTAAACGAACCCAACTGCGCACGCATATCGAGTAAATCGCCTGCGCTGGGAGTGACAAAGACAATCGCTTGCGTGACTGGCATACCCAGCTTCTTAGGCGCATACATCGAACTCTGCATACAGCTTGATCACCAGCCCGCTAACAATCACCAAATCGAAGAGTTCACTACCCCCAATCAAGACACTGCATCCCCAAGCGCACAACTGACAAGGAATGACTACCGCGCTCTAAGATTAATCATCACGGCCTCAGGCGTAGACATAGCAATGCATCGCGCCACCGTAAAAAATGTACCCAAGATAGCCCCGATTTCTCCCAAAACAATATCACTTTTATTACTTTTTTATCTTATTAAAGCGATGACTATGCGCAGTCTACTGTCACGTGTTGTGTGCAGATAACGGTGCCTGAAAACATATGAGTTTAAAATCAAGGGCAAGATCAATGCGAAAGTTAACAAAAATCCGACGGGGGTCGGCGATACTCGCGGCCTTGTTAAAGGTTAAAATAACACCGGCCTGTAGATCGGTTGGCTGGGCTACTTGCGCCCTTGCAAGCGCTTTGAACATTAACTTTAGGATTTTCCTTAAAGATAGATAACGATTTAATGTCGCTCGATCGTCAGCCGAGCAGATAAACTAATTTGATGTTAGCTAACATCGCACGGGTCTGGGCTCTGGGCTCTGGGCTCTGGGCACTAGGCACTAGGCACTAGGACTCAGCACACACCGAATTAGTTAAGCTTTGATAGGCATTTTTAGCATCCAGCCAAAAGGGCACTGCCGCTGAATTGACCACCGCAACCCTCTCGATCTAGGCGAATACTTCTTGCAAAAAATCGACTAAAAGCGCCCAGGATCGTCGATCGGCCGCCGGCGAATACTGGGTGCCAAAGCTCGGATTATCGGCATCTGGATTGGTGAACGCGTGCATCGCATCGCCGTAGATATGCATCTGCCAGTCGACATTTTTGTCGCTCATTTCGCGGTAGAAAGACTGCAACTGATCGTCGCCCACCATCGGATCACGCATGCCGTGCAGCGCTAACAGCTTGGCGTTAATCGGCTCTTGAACAAGCTGTTCAGAACCGATCAAAAACCCGTGCAAGCTTGCACTACCACAGAGGTCGACACCGGTTCTGGCCAGATCCAAGGCCACCAAACCACCCAAACAATAACCAAAAATGGCAATTTTCGATGGATCGACTCCATCGATGGCAACCACGCGCCGATAAGCTGCGGTCACCCGTGCCGCCAGTTCGGTGCGATCGTCCATCAGCGGTTGCATCATGGCTGAATTTTCCTCGACGCTCGACCCCAACACACCGTCGCCATACATATCCAGCGCAAACCCCAGATAGCCGAGTTCCGCCAATTGCTCCGCTTTCCGATCGACAAATGCATCGCGACCAACCCAGGTGTGGGCAATGATCACCGCCGGAAAAGTATCGGCCTCAGGAATAGCGGCATAACCCAAATAGGATTTACCATCCAGCGAATAGTCTAAAACATCGGTTTTCATCGTTAAGTCTCCATCTCCAAATCTACAATAACTGAGGCCTCAGCAACATCTTTTGCATCAGGCTCCGCTACAACCGCCCGACCACGCCCAAAACTCGATGTAATATTACTCTGTCCCCTATTGCCCTGCATTGCCCGGCTCGATCCGATTGATAATAGTTGGCGGCTGCGTCAAGGCGCCTATCACCGCACACAGCTAATCTGTCGCGCAACAGTGCGTCATTTTTTCGGTCGACCATAGCGCGCCAAAACGCGCTTGACGTACCGGCTTATTTTTGCGCCGGTGAATACCCCAAAATAGCCTTTGTTTCAAGGAACTCCTCCATACCCCACTCGCTGAACTCACGACCATTACCCGACTGTTTATAGCCACCAAACGGCGCATTGATGTCGACATTGGCGCCATTGATATGCACGTTACCGGCGCGAAGTTGCGCCGCTATCTTTTTGGCCCTTTCGAGGTCGTTGGAACTCACGTACGCCGAGAGACCGTAGACCGTATCGTTGGCAATGGCCACCGCTTCCGCTTCGTCTTGGTAGGCAATTAACGATAAAACTGGGCCAAAAATTTCTTCTCGCGCAATACTCATGTCGTTGCTAACATTCGAGAAGATCGTTGGCTTAACAAAATAACCCTGATCGAGGCCATCTGGGCGTCCGACGCCGCCCGCTTCCAACTGGGCTCCCTCGTCGATACCTTTTTGTATCAACGCCTGTACCTTTTCAAATTGCAACGCCGAGACCAACGGCCCGACCTGCGTAGAGGCCTCTTTGGGATCACCGACGCTGATCTTTTCAGCCGTCGCTTTGGCAATGGCCGCAGCCTCAGCCATTCGGCTTGCCGGTACCAACATGCGCGAAGGCGCATTACAGCTCTGGCCGGTGTTCATGCACATGCCAACCGTGTCTCTAGCGACGACACTGGCAAAATCAGCATCATCGAGAATAATATTGGCCGACTTGCCACCGAGCTCTTGGGCAACGCGTTTTACTGTATGAGCGGACTCCTGCGCGACCGAAATACCCGCCCGCGTAGACCCAGTAAAAGACATCATATCGATATCTGGATGTCCCGACATGGCAACGCCGACGTTAGTTCCGTCGCCGTTGATCAAGTTAAAAACACCCGGAGGGGTGCCTGCTTCATGCATGATTTCGGCAAATAATATGGCGTTAAAAGGGGCGATTTCAGACGGCTTGAGAACCATCGTACAACCCGCTGCAATGGCCGGCCCAACTTTCGCGGTAATTTGGTTCAACGGCCAATTCCAGGGGGTGATCAGGCCACAGACACCGATCGGTTCGCGCACCACGTGCGAAGTGCCCTTGTCCTGTGAGAACGTAAAATTTTCCAGCGCCTTTTGGGCAAAAATTAGATGCCCAAGACCCGCAGGCGCCTGCGCCGCACTGGCCAGACCCATGGGCGCGCCCATCTCTTCGGACACTGTCTCTGCGATCGCTCCGATCTTGTTTTTGTAGGCTTTAATAATCCGGCCTAGCAATGCCAAACGCTGTTCTTTAGAGGTTTTCGAAAAGGTCTTGAACGCCTCCTTGGCGGCGGCAACCGCTGCGTCTACGTCGGCTTTATTGCCCATGGCTATTTGGCCGATCACGCCTCCAGTAGCTGGATTGATCACGTCGAGCATTTCAGTGCTTGATGGCGCAACCCACTCGCCATTAATATAAAACTTATCTGCATCTTTCATTTTTCATGTCTCCTAAACACAAGCCAAAAAATCGGCGGGAAAATCGTATCTTTCATTCAAAAATTGCATAAAGCGGCAATTTAGGTCACCGGTCAAGATTGGAAACTCGGTGATTTTTTTAAACCTCGGAATCGGCGTTATCAATCGCTCTAAAGTGTAAAATCCGCCAGCCTAGCTTAAAAAGTCCGGTGGGCTCGCGCTTCGATACGATCGGCTCTTACTATTACGAAACCATGCTGCTGAACAACATCGACGCGGCCAGATAGCGCCCCACAATAACCTTAAACCCACCATCCAACATGGGGTAAGTGGGTTGGCCGCATGTTTTATGTGACCTGCCCAGCGATCAGCCATTTTTTACATCTCGAAGACTCCCACCCTCGGCGACCAGTCGCTCGAGAAGTGGCGATGGCGTCCAATGCTCTTTGCCGTGCAGTTCCGCGAATTCATTGATTCGGTCCAATGCTCGCTTGAGGCCGATG
>CALGJN010000144.1:0-2124 GCA_937920185.1 uncultured Cellvibrionales bacterium
TTGCCGACTGCCATGGTCGCCATGCTGCCCTCGTTGCGAATCTGATCTGACAGCGGGGTTTGAAACATTCTGCCGGGTCGTGGCACCGCGCTGTGCGACGTCTGACCACTAGAGACATCGACGATATCGGCGCCGCAATCGGCAAAGGCTCGGGCAATCTGCACGCAGTCATCATCAGTGATGCCGTCTTCGCCGACCCAATCGTGCGCCGATATTCTCACCGACAGTGGTTTTTCGCTGGGCCATGCCGCGCGCACTGCGGCAAACACCTCGAGCGGATACCTCAAGCGATTTTCCAGTGA
This sequence comes from uncultured Cellvibrionales bacterium, assembly GCA_937920185.1. Classification (GTDB taxonomy): domain Bacteria; phylum Pseudomonadota; class Gammaproteobacteria; order Pseudomonadales; family Porticoccaceae; genus TMED48. Next base: position 303 of record CALGJN010000144.1, read on the forward strand.
GCCGCCGTATTTGTCGCTGCGTTGGTTGAGTAGCGGTGTGATAAAGGCCGACAGCAAATAGCCGTGGGCTGCATGCACTTCGAGCATATCGAAACCGGCGGCGATAGCGCGTTCTGTGGCAGCCACAAATTGTGCCGTGACCTGTTCCATGTCGCTGCGAGTCATCGCTCGCGGTACTTGGTTATAACTGTCGTAGGCAATCGCGCTCGGTGATAGCAGGGGCCAAGTGTGTTGCTCGTCGAGTGGGTCGTCGAGGCGGTCGGGATGCCATAGCCAAGGTTCTTTAGTCGCTCCTTTGGGGCCGGCATGGCCGATCTGCAATGCGATTTTGGCGGCGGTATGACCATGCACGAATTCGACAATTCTGCGCCAAGCGGCCTCTTGTTCAGCGTTCCAAATTCCGGTGCAACCCGGTGTGATTCTGGCCTCTGGCGAGACGTCGGTCATCTCGGTAAACACCAAGCCGGCGCCGCCTTTGGCGAGCGCACCATAGTGCACTAGATGCCAGTCGCTGGGTAGGCCGTCGACGGCGCTGTACATCGACATCGGCGATACTACGACGCGATTTTGCAATTCCAAGTTACCCACCTGAAAAGGCAGAAACATCGGTGGAATGGCTCGTTCGCCGTCACCGACCGACTGTTTTTCGGCTAGGTGACGCTCCATACCCTCGAGCCAGTTTTTGTCGCGCAGGCGCAAGTTTTCGTGACTGACCCGTTCACTGCGCGTCAGCATAGAGTAATTAAATTGTTTTAAGTCAAATTTCTCGGCGTAACGAGGGACATTTTCAAACCATATTAGCGCGTTCAAGGCAGCATTTTGCAGGCGCAATGCCTCAGTTTCGCGTTCGTCCTGATAGGCCTGCAACGATTGTGCAACCCCGCCCCCGCCATGCAGGTGTTTGGCGAGCGAGATGGCGTCCTCGAGCCCCAGTTTGGTGCCCGAACCAATCGAAAAATGCGCGGTGTGGGCGGCATCTCCGAGCAGTACTATACGATCGTCGAGGATCCAGTTACGGCACAGTAGTTGCGGGAATTTAATCCATGCCGACCCCTGTATGTGCTCGGAGTTGGTCATCAGATCGTGACCGCCGAGATAGTTGGCGAAGATCTCACGGCAGGTCTCGGCGCTCTGCGCGTGAGACATTTTGGCAAACCCATAGGCGTCGTAGACCTCGGGGGTACACTCGACGATAAAAGTAGCGGTGTCGTCATCGAACTGATAAGCGTGAGCCCAGATCCAGCCGAGGTTGGTTTTTTCGAAAATAAATGTAAAGGCATCGCGAAATGTTTGGTGGGTTCCCAACCATACAAAACGATTGTTACGGACATCGATATTGCAGTCGAAGGCTTCGAGGTTGGCAGTTCGTACCTTGGAGTTGAGGCCATCGGCCACAGCGACAATGTCGGCATCGGCAAATCTACTGTGCACATCGCCGGCTTCAAACTCTTGCTCAAAATGTAATTCGACGCCCAATTGTTTGGCGCGGTCGAAGAGTACTTGCAGCATTCGTTTGCGCCCTAGGCCGATAAAACCGTGGCCATCAGAGCGCTCTACCTCGCCATTGACAACGCAATCGATGAGATCCCAGTGGATAAATTCGCCGGCAATTGTCTCTGCGCTGACCGGGTCGTTGGCGCGCAGGTTGTCGAGCGTTTGATCGGAAAACACCACGCCCCAGCCAAAGGTATCGCCCGCTTTATTGCGCTCGTAAACCGCGACCTGATGGGATGGATTACGCAGCTTCATGGATATCGCAAAATAGAGTCCGGCAGGGCCGCCACCCAAGCATACTACCTTCATTGAAAACCTCTGATTTGTC
>CALGJN010000145.1:0-1574 GCA_937920185.1 uncultured Cellvibrionales bacterium
GCTGCCGTCGCGGGGTGCCCAGAATAGGTATAACCGTGATTGATATCGCCACCTTGCTGTTTCAAAACATCGGCAACACGATCACTGACCAATACCCCACCTATGGGCAAATAACCAGACGATAACCCCTTGGCTATCGACATGAAATCGGGCCGCATGCCAAAGGTTTCCGATCCAAACCAGTTGCCAGTGCGACCAAAGCCACATATAACTTCGTCGGCGATCAACAAAATCCCATATTTTTCGCAGATACGCTGAATTTCGGGCCAGTAGGTCGCCGGCGGGATTATGACGCCTCCAGCACCCTGTATCGGCTCACCAATAAAGGCGGCAACTTTGTCGACACCCATTTCAAGAATCTTATGCTCCAGTTGGCGCGCACGCTCAAGCCCAAACTCGTCGGCAGTGAAATCACCGCCTTCGTCAAACCAATAGGGTTGATCGATGTGCTCGATCCCCGGAATTGGCAGACCACCCTGTTTGTGCATATAACTCATCCCTCCGAGGCTAGCGCCGGCGACGGTCGAGCCATGATAGGCGTTTTTGCGGCTGATAATCACCGATTTTTCGGGCTGTCCCTTGACCGTCCAATAGTGCCTTACGAGACGCAGAACTGTATCGTTAGACTCCGAACCGGAGCCGGTGAAAAAGACGTTATTCAAATGCGCGGGTGCCAGTTCCGCAAGCTTTTTCGCCAACCGAATGGCCGGCGGTGTAGTGCACTGAAAAAAGCTATTGTAGTAGGGTAATTCCATCATTTGATGGTGGGCTGCATCGGCCAGTTCCCGGCGACCATAGCCGATGGCCACGCACCAAAGTCCAGCCATGCCATCGAGCATCTTGTGGCCCTCGCTATCCCACAGGTAAACGCCATCAGCCTTGGTAATAATGCGAGTCCCGCGCTGATTGAGATCGCCTTGATCGGTAAAAGGATGCATATGATGCCGGCGATCGAGGTCCTGCAAAGTCTGGGTGTCTATCATAATTGAGTTCTCCCGATAAAGTATTGTGAGCTGCCGTGTGGCTTGCAGCGATAAACTATCTAATGATTGACGGAGCGACGAAATACCCTATTCAGTCATTTGCGATTATTAGTCCGCGGTTATGACAACGCCGGCGTAATATTTCTCTATCCATTAAAGGCACACAGCACCGTCGATTACACGTTTAACAACAGGTGTTCGCGCTCCCACACGCTGATCACCCGGTTAAATTCGTCATTTTCAATCGTTTTGACTGCTACGTAGGCATCTACAAAACTATCGCCAAGAATCTCGCGTAACGCTCGAGAATCGTCCAATAAGCGCAGCGCATCGGCAAGCGTGCGTGGCACACCCACTTCGCCATCATAAGAACTATTCTGACAAGGCTCGCTCGGTTGCAATTGCTCGCGCATACCCAAATAGCCGCACGCGAGGCTAGCTGCCAGTGCCAAATAGGGATTACAGTCGACACCCGCATAACGATTTTCGATGCGGCTTGCTTGCGGTGAACTCTGCGGCACGCGAATTCCGACCGTACGATTATCATAGCCCCAGTTGAGATTGATCGGCGCGGCAAACTCTCTAACAAAT
>CALGJN010000146.1:0-9278 GCA_937920185.1 uncultured Cellvibrionales bacterium
CCGCTGTTAAGTATGATGGTATGTATCTTTGCTGGTTGGGTTTTCTATCGCAACCGTATTCTTGATGAACTCAAAGGTGGTTGCCCAGAGGTGGAACAGAGTATGTTCTGGAAAATTTGGCCGATGTATGTAAAGTTCTTTTGTCCAGCCTTGATTGTGTTGACGTTTGCACAGGAATTTTAGACTAGACTCCTTTATGCACCACGGTATGCACAGCAAGAACCATCATCTCACTTTAGCGAACCAACATGATTTCCTATGATTTTCAGTAATCGCAACGGCTTGTAACTTTCTTTGTAAAACCCCCTGTTTTAGAAGTGGTTTGTAACAAGCCTTTAACTCTCAACTCTATATAAATCAGTGGTTTACACCTAACTGACTATTCCCACTCAATAGTCGCGGGCGGCTTGCTGGAGATGTCGTAGGTGACTCGGGAGACTTCGGCGATCTCGTTGATGATGCGCCCCGAGACGCGCTCTAGCAAGTCGTAGGGTAGGTGGGCCCAGCGAGCGGTCATAAAGTCGACGGTCTCTACTGCGCGCAGTGCGATCACCCAGGCGTAGCGGCGGCCATCACCAACCACGCCGACGGATTTAACCGGTACAAACACGGCAAACGCCTGACTGGTTTTTTGGTACCAGCCCGAGGCGTGTAATTCTTCGATAAAGATCGCGTCTGCCTCGCGCAAAATATCCGCATAGTGCTTTTTGACCTCGCCCAAAATGCGCACGCCGAGACCCGGGCCGGGAAATGGATGGCGATAGACCATGTCGTGGGGCAGTCCCAACTCAACGCCAATCTTGCGCACCTCGTCTTTAAACAACTCGCGCAGCGGTTCGACCAGCTTTAGCGCCATATCGTCGGGCAAGCCGCCGACGTTATGATGGGATTTAATCACGTGGGCCTTGCCAGTCTTAGACGCCGCCGACTCGATGACATCGGGATAAATGGTACCCTGAGCTAAAAATCGCACGTTATCGATTTTTTGCGACTCTTGGTCGAATACCTCGATAAAGGTATTGCCGATTAATTTACGCTTTTGTTCCGGGTCCTCGACGCCCACTAGTCGATCTAAAAACTTATCTTGGGCGTTGGCGCGAATGACCTTAACGCCCATGTTTTTGGCGAACATCTCCATCACCATATCGCCCTCGTTTTTGCGCAACAGGCCGTTGTCGACAAATACGCAGGTCAATCGATCACCAATCGCGCGGTGAAGCAGTGCCGCTACCACCGACGAATCGACGCCGCCGGAGAGGCCCAGCAATACATGGCTGTCGCCGACCTGCGCCCTGACGCGGGCAATTTGGTCATCGATAATGGCCGCTGCTGTCCAGCGTACCGGACAGTTACAGATGTCGAGCACAAAGCGCTGAAAAATGCGCTCGCCCTGCAACGTGTGGGTGACCTCTGGGTGAAACTGGATACCATAAAAATGTCGTTTACTGTCGGCCATACCAGCGATCGGGCAGGACGCAGTCGACGCCATCAGCTCGAAACCGTCGGGCATCGTTGCCACCTTATCGCCATGGCTCATCCATACGTCCAACAGCGACTCGCCATCGGCGCCGACGTGATCGGTGATGTCTTGTAGCAGTGGCGACGGACCCTCAACGACTACTTGGGCATAGCCAAACTCGCGCATATCCGAGGTGTCGACACGACCGCCCAACTGGCTGGCCATGGTCTGCATCCCATAGCAAATACCCAGCACTGGCACGCCCATTTGAAACAACGCTTCCGGCGCTCGCGGCGCGCTATCGCCGCCGGTGACCGACTCTGGGCCGCCGGAGAGAATCACCCCGCGTGGGTTGTATTCGCGCAATTCCTCGGCGCTAATATCCCACGCCCTAATTTCACAAAACACCCCAATTTCGCGTATTCGCCGCCCGATCAATTGGGTGTATTGGGAGCCAAAATCAAGAATCAGAATTTTTTCAGCTTGCAGGTCGTTCATGCTCTACCCTTATCTATTGGCCATTGTGTTGTCGCTGGGCGCGGCGCGTTGTGGTGGTTTTTGAAACTGCTTCCACTGTAACCAAAAAGGGCCGCCCACGGCGACCCTTTAAAAATTTAAAGGTGAGTCGATCAACCACCGCTTACCGGATAGTTGGGTGCCTCTTTGGTAATGTGTACATCGTGCACATGGCTTTCGCCAATGCCGGCCGAGGTGACGCGCACAAACTCTGGGCGGGTGCGCATTTCCTCGATCGTGGTACAACCGGTATAACCCATGGCCGAGCGCAGTCCACCGGTCATCTGGTGAATAATTGAGGTCAATGGGCCTTTGTATGGCACCCGTCCCTCGATACCTTCGGGCACCAATTTTTCGGTGCCGGCGTTGGCGTCTTGAAAATAGCGGTCGCTGGATCCTTGAATGCGCGACATGGCACCCATCGAACCCATACCTCGGTATGACTTGTACGAGCGGCCCTGATAAATCTCGATCTCACCTGGCGCCTCTTCGGTGCCCGCCAACATAGAGCCCATCATCACCGAGCTAGCGCCGGCGGCTATGGCCTTGGCCATGTCACCGGAAAACCGAATGCCGCCATCGGCGATGACTGGAATGCCGGTACCATCAAGCGCTTCTACCGCCGCTGCAATCGCTGAAATTTGTGGCACGCCGATGCCGGTAACGATACGCGTGGTGCAGATTGAACCTGGGCCAATACCCACTTTGACCGCATCCGCACCGGCCTCTGCCAGAGCTCGTGCACCGTCGGCGGTGGCAATATTACCACCGATGACTTGAACGTCGGGGTAGTGCTGTTTGATCCAGCGCACACGATTGAGCACATTCATCGAGTGACCGTGAGCGGTATCGACCACCAGCACGTCGACATTGGCTTTTACCAGTGCCGCGATGCGTTCGTCGGCATCCTCGCCCACCCCGACCGAGGCTCCGACTCTCAAGCTGCCTTGATCGTCTTTACAGGCATCGGGATACTGCTCGGCCTTGTCGATGTCGGTCACTGTGATCAACCCCTTGAGGGCAAAATCGTCGTTCACTACCAACACCTTTTCGATGCGGTGTTGCTGAAACAGCGCGCGAACCCGATCCGCGCTAGTGCCTTCTTTGACCGTGATAAGGCGCTCTTTAGGCGTCATTACCGAGGTCACTAAGGCATCCATATCGGTGGCAAAGCGCACGTCTCTGCGGGTTACGATGCCGACTAGGTCGCCGTTGTCGAGTATCGGTACGCCGGAGATATTGTTCGCTTGGGTAAAGGCATGAAGATCCCTAAGCGTCGCCGACGCGTCGATGGTAAACGGATTTTTGACCACGCCACTTTCGTATTTTTTCACGGCCCAAACTTCGCGTGCCTGTTGCTCGATACTCATGCTCTTGTGGACGATGCCGATGCCACCCTCTTGGGCGATGGCGATGGCCAGACGCGACTCGGTCACCGTGTCCATGGCGGCCGACAGCAGTGGGATGCGCATGTTGATTGAGCGCGTCAATGGCGAGTGCAACGATACGTCTTTGGCGGTGACCTCAGAATAACTGGGCACCAACAGGACATCGTCAAAGGTTAGGGCTTCGTGAGTAATGCGTAACATGGTAGACGCCTACCTCTGCAGTGAGATTAAAAAGTAAGCGACCCATTATAGGTTAGCCGCAGCGCCTAGGTAAACAATTATTTGGCTTCGCAGCGGGTTAGTTAAATAATTGATTTAACGCTTTTTTCGGGTTCTATCGCGGCTCTAAAGCGGTGACTTATGGCCCCTCGGCAGCCTATACTGTAAAGATGAATAATACCTCTACCGAACGCCGTGTACTCAGCGTTAGCCAGCTTAATCGCAGCGTCCGCCAGTTACTCGAACAGAACCTGTCGATGCTTTGGATCGAGGGTGAAATCTCCAACTTGGCGCGCCCCGGCTCTGGCCACTGGTACCTCACGCTCAAGGACTCCAGCGCCCAGGTGCGCTGCGCCATGTTTCGCAATAGCCAGGCGCGGGTGCGCTTTACGCCGAGCAATGGTATGCAGGTGTTGGTGCGCTGCAAGGCTGGTCTCTACGAGGGCCGCGGCGAGTTTCAATTAATTATCGAGCACATGGAAGAGGCCGGCAGCGGCGCTCTGCAACGCCAGTTTGAGCAACTCAAAGCGCGGCTTAGCGACGAGGGCCTGTTCGATACGCAACATCGCCAACCACTGCCCACATCGATCGCCCGTATCGGTGTGATCACGTCGCCGAGCGGCGCTGCAATCAAAGATGTTTTGGCGGTATTGGCGCGACGATTTCCGGCCACCGCGGTCAGCATCTATCCATCATTGGTGCAGGGCGAGCAAGCTGCCAGCCAACTGGTCGACGCCATTCAGCGCGCCAACCGCGATGCCCGCTGTGATGTTTTGCTCGTCACTCGCGGTGGCGGATCGCTGGAGGACCTGTGGTGTTTTAACGAAGAGTCGGTGGCCCGTGCGATCTTTGCCAGTCGATTGCCAATCGTCAGCGCCGTGGGCCATGAAATCGATGTCACGATTGCCGATTTTGTCGCCGATCACCGCGCGGCAACGCCCTCGGCGGCGGCCGAACTGCTAAGCCCGGACAGGGTTGAGATCGACCGCCAGTTCAAAGCTCTGCGGGCTCAATTGGCCGACGCCATCGGTCGGCGCATTCGCGACCTGCAACAACGCAATGATTTTTTGAGCCAGCGACTACGCCATCCGGGTCAGCGCCTTGGCGAGCAGCGCCGGCATCTTGAGCATCTTACAGGGCGGTTACTGCGTGCTCAGATCCTGTCATTAGATCGCCGCCAATTGCAGCTTGCAGCGCTGTACAGCCGTGTTCAGGGCCAGCATCCGCAGCACGCCGTTACGGGCCATAAAGACCGCCTGCAACGCACCGTGCAACGCCTGCACCTCGGCATCGCGCAACGTTTGCAGCGCGCACAACAGCGCTACACCCAAACCACTCACCTACTCGACGCGGTGAGTCCGCTAAAGACCGTGGCGCGTGGCTACGCGATCGTTCGCGATGGGCAGGGCGCGGTGGTCAAATCGGTAACAGGGGTGCGTAGCGGCGATCAGTTAAAGGCGCAGGTCGGCGATGGTGAGATAGTGTTTGCGGTCACCGACACCACCGCGTTGACCCTGCTGCACGAGCGCCAGCCATAAACCGGCTGCGGTCTGTATTCGGAGCACTCGCAGCGGTGGTTTAATCGTTGCGCTTGCTGTACTTGACGATTTTTTTGCGCTTCATTCCCTGACGGTCGCCGGCGGCCACCGCCTTGTGCTTGTAGGGGTTGTCGCCGGTACGATACTCGACTCGTACCGGCGTGCCTTGAAGCCCGAGTTCGCGGCGAAAAATCTTCTCTAAATAGCGCGTGTATTGAGCCGGCACCGCGTCGGTTTGATTACCGTGAATAATGATCACCGGTGGGTTGCGACCACCGGCATGGGCAAACCGCAATTTAACGCGTCGACCGTGAACCATCGGCGGTTGGTGATCTTCAACCGCGCCTTCGAGGACCTTGGTCAGGCGCGAGGCGCTGAGGGTGTCGGTGGCGGCGGAGTAGGCGGCCCCGATCGAGTCGTACAGATTGCCAACTCCGGTGCCGTGTAGTGCAGAGATAAAGTGTACTTTGGCAAAATCGGCAAATATCAGGCGGCGCTTGATCTCGACTTTGATGTGTTCGCGGTGCTGTGGTTCGAGGCCATCCCACTTGTTGATCCCAATCACCAGTCCGCGCCCAGCGTCGATCACCGAGCCGATGAGGTGTAAATCTTGTTCTACCAGTCCCTCTTGGGCATCGATCATCAATACCACCACGTTGGCGTCGTCGATGGCTTGAAGGGTCTTGACGATGGAAAACTTTTCAATCGCCAATTTGATGTTTTTGCGCTTGCGCACCCCAGCGGTATCGATCAGGGTGTAGTTTTGGCCACGGCGTTCAAAGTCGATATAGACACTGTCTCGGGTGGTTCCCGGTTGGTCAAACACCACCACCCGATCCTCGCCGAGTAAGCGGTTTACCAGCGTTGACTTGCCGACGTTGGGCCGCCCGACAACACCTATCTTGATGCTGTCGGTGCGATCATCAGCGTTATCATTGGGCACCTCAAACGCAGTCAGCACCTCCTCCATCATCGAGCGCACGCCACGTCCGTGGGTTGCTGTAGTGGCGAACATACCGGCGAATCCAAGCTGATAAAAATCTGCTAGCGCGGCCGCCGGATCGAGGCCATCAATCTTGTTGGCGACCAGGTACACCAAGCGGTTTTTACGCCGTAATTTTTCCGCGATCATGTAGTCGGCAGAGACGATGCCAGAGCGACAATCGACGATAAACAGCACCACATCGGCCTCGTCCATCGCCAGCAGTGACTGCTCGGCCATCTCGACGTCGATGCCTTCTTCTTCGCCGCTAATGCCGCCGGTATCGATGACCATAAAGCGGCGATCAAACATCTCGCCATCGCCGTACTTACGATCTCGGGTGAGGCCCGAATAGTTGGCGACCAGCGCATCGCGACTGCGGGTGAGCCGATTGAACAGCGTCGATTTGCCAACATTCGGCCGGCCCACTAGGGCAATGACCGGGATCATCGGCTAAAAAAAATCGCGGTTGTTGACCGCGGTAGTCCGGGTGCTGAGGGCGTCACTAACGCGCCTCGATGCGGTAGGCGGTAAGCGAGCCGTCGTTGGCCTGCACGATCAGGCGATCCGAGCGAGCGAGCATGGTCGCGGCAACGCCGCTGCCATCGACTTTGGTGCGCCCGACGAAGTGTCCGTCAACGGAATCTAAAAGGTGTAAATAACCTTCGGCATCGGCCACCGCGACGGTCGAACTGAACACCGTAGGTGCGGTCAGTCGGCGCAAAAATAATTGCTCGTTAGCCCAAACCGGCCGGCCGCTGCCGGCCTGAAAGGCGCGCATGGTGTCGTCGGCTTCGGTGACGTAAATTTGTTCTTGTCCATGCGCTGGGGATTGGTGCGACGAGCTGTCTTGAAACCACAGGTTGCGACCGGTGCCGCGGGTAATCGCACCGACCCGCCCCTGGTAGCTGACCGCGTAAATGACATCGCCCACCAGCAGTGGGTCGCCGTCGATATCTACCATCCGCTCGAGTTCGGTGCGACCCTTGGGCAGCGCCAGGCGTGCCTCCCAGATCAGAGCGCCGTTTTCTGGGTTGAAGGCGATCAGCTTGCCGGAATCAAATCCAGCGAGCACCATGGTGTCGGTGACCAGCGCGCTGCTGGTGCCGCGCACCGACAGGATCGGCGCGTCGCCGTCGTGTTGCCAGCGCTCGTCACCGGTGGCGGCGTCCAGCGCATAAATTTTGTCGTCGATGGTTTGCACTACCACGACCTCGCCATTGCTCTGCGGACTGGTGAGCACTTCAGAACTCAATTGGCTCACCCACAGCACCCCGCCGTCGTCGGCATCCAGCGCGTAGACCTCGCCCTCGATGCTGCCGACCATGACCGTCCCAGCGCCGTAGCCGACGCCTCCCGACAAGCCGATTTTGAGGTCGGTGCGCCATAACTGCCGGCCGTCGGCTATCGCTAGAGCGCTAACCTCACCTTGGTGGTTAGCGGCATAGACCACCTCGTCGCTGGCGCTCGGTCTGAGACTGCGCCAGAATTTTTGCTCGGAGCCACCGACAGATTTGGACCATACCCGCTTGATATCAACCTGCTCGGTAAACGATTCGAGTTCGGCTGGTTGAATCTCGTTATCGTCATCATCCCCAAACCAACTGCAGCCGGATATCAACGTTGCCGCTAGTACTATCTGTAGCCAAGCTGGAATACGCATCATGGGGTGCTCTCCGCGTCGTCTTCGGCTGCGCTGGGTGCGGCGTCGTCATCGGCACCGGCGGGCATCTCTTGACTCTCCGAACCCTCATCGGCTGGCATCGACGGTTCGCTACTAACGGTCACTTGATCGAGTTTCATTTGCAACACGCTGGCGATCACGTTGTCGCGTGAGTCGTTCGATACGACTGCCGCTTGATAGGCGGTCAACGCCGCCGCCGCATTCCCCTGTTGGGCGTAAAAATCGCCCTTGGCCTCTTCGTAGAGCGATTTTAGTGCGCCGGGATCGATCCCCTGTACCAGCGCGAGCGCGGCGTCGAAATTACCTCGCGCCGCCTCAACTCGGGCCAATCGCAGTCGCACCACGCGCTCTTTAATGGTATCTGGGTTGTGCTCCAGCGCCCATTGCAACTCGGCGGCGGCGGCGTCTAAATCGCCCTGTTCAACCGCTACTCGCGCGGCTGCCAATGCCCCTAAATGGGCATAACCAGAATTTTCATGTTGGCTTTTCAGGTCCTGCGCGGCGTTCACTATCTGCTCGCCGACCGCCGTCTCGAGCGCTGTGCCGAGGGGTTGTTGATCGAGTATGTCGAGCATATCGGAATAGTCGTTAGAGGCAATCTCAGCACGTTCGCGCTGTTGCTGGTCAACGTATTGCCAGCCGCCATAACTGCAAATAACCAGCGCCAGCACCAACATGATCCGATTGCCAAATTCAGCCCACCATCGCTTCAGCGCTTCGATTTGTTCTTCTTCAGTTTCATGTTCTGCCACAGGTACTCCTCACTTAACCAAAAATAGTTGCTAAACTGCCGATTAGCCGATCCTGACCAATCGTCTCTTGAGCGCGCTTTTCGCGCAAATACTTGATGCCAAAATTGCCGCTGGCGCACTCGTCTTCGCCGAGGATCACCGCAATTTGGGCGCCGCTTTTGTCGGCTTTCTTTAACTGCGCTTTAAAACTGCCGCCGGCGCAGTGCTGCTCTACCCGCAATCCGGGAAACGCGCTGCGCAATTGCTCGGCAGTGGTCGATGCCTGGGCGGCGACATCGCCGACCGCCACAAGGTACACATCGATCTGGCGACCGACACTATCGGGGACAGCGTCCAAGGCGTCAAGCAACAACAGCAGCCTTTCCATCCCGAGAGCAAAACCAACCCCAGTGCAAGGCTTGCCACCGATCTGTTCGACCAGGCCATCGTAGCGGCCGCCAGCGCAAACCGTGCCCTGCGCGCCGAGCGCATCGGTTACCCACTCGAACACCGTCTTCGAATAATAGTCTAACCCACGCACTAACCGAGGATTAATTTGATAGCGCACGCCAGCGGCATCGAGCAGCGCGCGAAGCTTGGCAAAATGCGCTTGCGACGGCGCGTCGATGTATTGATCTAGCGTCGGTGCATCTTTGAGTAACGCCTGCGTGGCCGGGTTTTTACTGTCGAGAATACGTAGCGGGTTACTCTGCAAGCGCCGCTGACTGTCTTCGTCTAACTGCTCGTGGCGATCGCCGAGA
>CALGJN010000147.1:0-3349 GCA_937920185.1 uncultured Cellvibrionales bacterium
AAGTCGCCGAAGCCGTTATGGCGCTCGCCAGAGGACCTCGAAACGAGATAGCGATGCCCGCGGCGAGTGGCAAATTGAGCGCGATTAGCTACCTCTTTCCGGCGTTGCGGCGCCTGTTGCGCCCGGCCCTCTATGCCAAAGGTAAAAAAAATAAAGATAAGTACAGACAATTGCGCGCTCGATCTGAGCCCTCAAAATGAGCGCTATGCTACTCAATTACCGCGAACGAGGCAGCGGATCGGCGGTGGTGCTGATGCATGGCATGTTTGGCTCGTTGGGCAACTTGGGATCGGTGGCGAGGGCTCTCAGCGAAAACTTCAGGACGTTAAATGTCGATCTTCGCAATCATGGTGGGTCGCCCCACGACCCGTTGATGGATCTGCCGAGTATGGCTGCGGACGTCGTTGCGACGCTTGATTCTTTAGGGGTTGAACGTGCGGCGTTACTCGGGCACTCTCTGGGTGGCAAAGTGGCCATGCAGGCGGCGTTGAGCTATCCTGAACGGGTTGTAAAACTGGTGGTGGCTGACATAGCACCGGTGCGCTATGTGCAGAGCCACAGCCCGATTATTGAAGCATTAGGTGTTATCGAACAGAGCGAGATAGGGAATCGTAAAGAGGCGGACAGCATTTTAGCGGCCTACGAAAACGATCCCGGTGTGCGAGGTTTTTTGTTGCAAAATTTACTGCGCGGTGAGGATGGTAAATATCGTCTGCGATTGAACTTCTCGGCTATTGCCGCGCATTATTTTCAAGGTTTGATGGCCGCTCCCGAGGGCGACCACTACGATCAACCGACGCTTTTCATCAAGGGTGAAAATTCGGCCTATATTCAAAGCAAGCATCGAGACGAGATCCGACGGCTGTTTCCGCGTTCAAGCGTCGAGGTGATCGGCGGAGCGGGTCACTGGTTGCACGCCGAAAAACCCCAGGAATTTAACCAATTGGTAGAACAGTTTATGCGGGGTTCCGACGTTTACGGGCCCTTGGTTTGGTAACTTAGAGAGCTTTATTTCATCCATTAAAAGATTGAGGAATCGCACGATGTTCGAACACTTAAGCGCGACAAAAATGGACCCCATTCTGGGTCTAATGGCAGACTATAGGGCTGATCCCCGCGAGCACAAAATCGATCTAGGGGTCGGTGTCTACATGAATGATCGGGGGCATACGCCGGTCATGCGCGCGGTCAAGGATGCAGAGGCGCGCCTGATGGAATTAGAGGACACCAAGGCCTACCAAGGTATCGCTGGAGATCCACGCTACAACGAGCTTATTTTAGAGTTGCTGTTGGGCGCCCAACACAGCGCTGTCGCGGCCAACCGGGTACGCACGCTTCAAGCGCCGGGTGGCTCGGGGGCTCTTCGGGTGGGTGGTGAATTGATTTTTCGGGCCAAACCGAACGCCAAACTGTGGATCGGCGTACCCACCTGGCCCAATCATGTGCCACTACTGAGTGGCGCAGGTCTAACCATTGAGCAATACCCCTATTACGATATTGGCGCGCGAAAAATCAATGCCGACGCCATGATGGAAACCCTGCGGGGTATTCCTGCGGGCGATATCGTGCTGCTGCACGGTTGTTGCCACAATCCAACCGGGGCCGACTTGAGCAAGGCACAATGGGATGAGATTGGCGATCTGGCATTGGAGCGCGGTTTTATTCCCTATATTGATACCGCTTATCAGGGATTGGGGGAGGGCCTTGAAGCCGACGCCTATGGTGTTCGGAGTTTGGCGGAGAAACTTCCGGAGATGATTATCGCTTCTTCATGCTCGAAAAATTTCGGTCTCTACCGCGAGCGCACGGGGTCAATCACCTTTGTGTCGGCGACGCCGGCGCAGGCCGATATAGTCGCCAGCCAAGCGATGTCGGTCGCAAGACAGATATACTCAATGCCGCCGGCGCACGGTGCGCTATTGGTGGCGATGATTTTGGGCGATGATCAACTTCGCTCCGAGTGGAGTGCCGAATTGGACGAGGTTCGCGAGCGCATCAACGCAATGCGTCGGGCGTTAACCGAGCGCATACAGCAAAACGATGGCGGGTTGGACTTTAGTCATATTCAACAGCAGCGGGGTATGTTTTCATTTTTGGGTATCTCCACCGAGCAGGTCGATCGATTGAGAGAGCAATATGGCATCTACATTGTCTCGTCGACGCGGGTGAATTTGGCTGGAATCAACACCCGTAATATCGATTACCTAGCCGACTCGATGCGCGCGGTGTTAGCTTAACCTTCGAGCGCTAGCGCTAGTTTTTTGATCATCTGCTGCGGCGAATACTCGCCGCAGTCCAAGGTGACGTCGGCGTACTGGCGGTACAAAGGCTCGCGCTCGAGATACAAATCCTCAAAGCTTTGTTCAGGGCGTCGGGCGATGCCTCGCTGGCCGTAATCGTCGATACGACGCTGTAGCTGGTCAACCGACACCTGTAAATAGATGATTGTCGCCATGGTTTTAATATGCGCCATGCCCGCGGTCGAATAAATCGCGCTACCGCCGGTGGCGATGACGCATTGGGACAGGGGAACCTCTAGGAGTATTTGCTCCTCTAGGGTTCTCAGATGCATATAGCCCCGATCGTCGACGATCTGCTGTAGGGTCTCTCCGGCGCGGGTTTGGATGCCGATATCGGTGTCTAAAAAATGCCAGCCAAGCTTTTTAGCCAGCAGTATACCTAGCGTACTCTTGCCCGAGCCGGGCATGCCGATGAGCGCAATCGATCTGACCGATGCATCTGTGCCTGGGCCAACGGGCGAGGTTCTGTTCGACATGCTAGTTCCTAAAGCTATCGCCTAAGCAGGTATTATGTCTCAAGCGCGGTGGTCGAATCCAGCCATCGCGATCGATCTTGCGGGTGATAATCGCCGCGACTTAATGCCTGTCAGCGCGAGCCAGCGGTTGCATGACTGCGGATTCGCAGAGGCGCGTTCTTAGTCATTGCAGAGATGGCAACTATTTTGTCAATCCACAGCCAATCCATGCTCGATATGGTGCCCGCACTTGAGGAGGACGTTGCAGTCGACGTTGGCTACTTGCGCGTGCAAGGGTTCCCCGATGGGTAAACGCAGCCAGTCTAGAGCGTCAAACGATTCTTCCCGATAAGTAAACGATCCCGCCAACACCAATATCTCGATGCCGCCGGTATTGGCTAGTGATACCGATTGCTGGGCGCTCCAAATTTCCGCCGCCACCTGCTCGTCGCGGTATTGGTGCAAGGGTAATACGCTAACTCCGGGTCGCTCCGACAACGCTTGAAAGCTTGCTCGGCCGGTGTCTACGATCACGGGTGTATCGTCGCCCGGTTGGAATTGTCCGAGTTTGACGAAGATGGTGCAGCCGAGGTT
>CALGJN010000148.1:0-3691 GCA_937920185.1 uncultured Cellvibrionales bacterium
GCATGCCCAAGCCCAGTTGATGGCGTCAGCACGCCGGCTTTGTGTGAGGATTCGCTGTGATCATCGAGGGCGAGGCAAAGGCCGAGCTCGGCGAGCATCTTGGAGGTTGCGCCGTAGCCGGGGTCGCCTCGCCCAGAAATTCGGCTGCAGACTGATCGCGCGTCGGCTGTGGCAGTGACTTCGACTTCAAAGCTGCCATCGCGCAGTAACCAAGAGGGTGGACCTTCGCCGGAGCTGGGTTTGAATTTAATCGGTTCTCCGAGGAAATAGCCGAACCCGCGACTGGCCCACATGGCGGTAACGCGCATCCACATCCCTATGGCTGCGCACTCGCTGTACGAGGTGGTGTGGTGTGCGTCGCGCAGCGTGAGGCTGCGTCGTACGACTCTGGCGTTGATCGGCGCCATAAAAAATGTTGAAACGACGCCGTAGGTCGAATCGAATGCCCATTTGAATGCGGGTGGCATGCCATCGGCGGTGCCAGGTGCTTCGGTCTCTGCGCCGATGGTTCCGCGTGTTAGAAGGTAGGGATTGGCTTCCATTGCATCGGTGTAGCTACCGGATTTTTTCGCTCGTGCTGTAGCCTTGCCGGAGTTTAAGGTGCCGCCAGAAAATGAACCTGTGTAGCGGGTATAAACGCCGCGCAGCTGCACATTTTGGTTGGGCTTTTCGCCTAAAGCCTCTGCGGCTATCAAGGCGCCGAGGTCGGAGGGGATTGAATCGACACCACCTCCCAAAATTATCTTCGCGCCGGATTCCTGTGCGAGATCATGAAAGGCCTCGATCATTTCGGCCTGCCAGAATCCTTCGCCGGCGAGATCAGAGTAGTGAACACCCGCGCGCGCACACTCACCTAATAGAGCGGCGCCGTTATTGACCGAGTAGGGGCCAGCACAATTGAGCATGACCGAGGTGCGTGCAACCATCGCCGCCACGGCGTCGGGGTCGTCAAGGTCAACGCAGAGCGTCTCCGGTCGACCGCCAAGCTTGGCAGACAGTTCGGCAAGTTTGCGTTGCGTGCGGCCCGCGATAGCCCACGGTTTACCACTAAGTTCGGGGTGGGTGTCGAGGTAGGTGGCAACCAATTGCCCCGTAAACCCAGTCGCGCCATAGACGATTAATACCAGTGGTTCTGTCAACATGGAGCTTTCCTTATGCACTCAGTGGCGCTTTAAATTTTAGGGGTTTCAGGACTGCACGCGGAGATCCCGCGCGAATTCTATCAGTTAATGCTCACTATTATCGTGGGCGCAAACTTAAATTGATCGATATCTTCGTGCTACACGGGGCGCTGCTGAAATAGACGGCTACTAAGGCTAATAAGTCCAGCAAATGTGGGTGCGCGCTCATGCATGCTGTGCAAGTTAGATCGATATGCTTTTGGCACTAGGCACGCGCGTTCGAGTATCCTCCGATTCCCTCCGAAGGGCCGCAAACCATCGCAATGTACAACGATGGAGGCTAGCGCCAGTGTTGCTAGTCAAATGGTCGTTTGGCCGGTGCGCGTCTCTCGCGTCGGAGATCTAAAACACCACCGAGTAGCCAACGCTCAAGGACTGAGCATTTTCGCTGCGATCGCTGTAGCTATAGTTTAACTCCATGCTACCCTCGGTACCGATTTTAATCGAGCTGCCGACATTGACGTTGATTTCAGATTGATCCTCCATCAGCAGCGCCGGCATCGAGTATTCGCTAAATAACAATCGGCTATTTTTCACCCCAACGTGAAATTCTTTGTCGGCGAAGTCTCTGCCCGCAAAGATTTCGGCAAATACCGTAGCTCGCTCGCTCAACGCTCCCTTGGCAATCAATCCCACTCGCAGGATCTGGCGGTCGCGTTTTTGTTCACTCCAACGGTAGTTAGAAATTTCGCCGCCGCTCTCGGTGAACCCCTTGACCTGTGAGCGGGCAACCTGAAAACCCACAGCAGGGCCAAGTTTCCAGCTGCCGGATGACAAAATATTGAAGCCTGCCAGAAGCTCTAGGTTGAGCGCGTGACCGTCCGTGTCACCGACCGCTGAGACCATCTTAGTGCCCAGTTTAATATCGCGACGCAGATCGTCAAACGCCAAAACGGCGAGGCCGACTTGAGATTCGACAAAAAGATGACCCCATTGCATTGCCAACATACCATTGACACCCCAATGCTCGGCTTCTAGTTGGGTGTTGTCTAGATCCAATTCTTGTTTGCCAAACGACGCTGAAAAGCCATACATCACGGCCTCCGAAGGAGCGAAAGTTCGACCGATGAACAGGCTGTTATTGTCGGTCTCCGCTCTTTCGACGCCGCTGACTTCGGCATTGGCGACATGGGATGCAATAAATAGTTGAGGTTTCGCTGCGCTCCAGCGCGACTGTCGCATTTGACTGGTGTTGAGTTGCGCCTGCCCGATGGCGGCGCTGAACCCCAATTCCGGCAGCAAGCCGATCTTTCCGGGCGCGGCAACGATGTCGGTCAGATAATCGCCGACAATCTCGCTGGTAATTTCTGTTGGATGAAGAGCATCGTTAAAAACCAATTTACGCGGGTCTGGCACGGCACCATTGAGGCCGTGGACTGGATGCTCAAAGCAGCCGCCCGAACCGCCGTTGTAGCACATATACCGTTGGTCTAACCCGTTGACAATACCGTTGGCTATGCCATAGGCGTCGGCATTGGTCATGATGAACTTGAGAGCTCCGTCAAGGTCCACTGGAATCGTATTTGCCGCCAGTGACCCCGAGCTTGCCATGGCCAAAAGAGTGTTGTATCCGTCGGTCGACGCAGAAATGCTCGCCATTGCTGCTGCATTGTAGAATCCGGCTGAGAGCGCTGCCTGTGGACCCGGTGTCAGAGATAAGTCTGGCACATTTGAGACCATGATGTAGTTCGCCCCCGCCTGATTGAGCGCAATCACCGCGGCGTTAAAATTTCTCGCTCTATCTCTGATCGCCGCTGGTATAGCTGCGGGAGCAACCGACGCAAAAATGGCATTCAGATCGTTGCCGCCACCGTTGATTAACACCAGTGCGCGGGGGTTTATCTGATTGGCGCTTTGGTCTAAATAAGCGGGACTGGTGCCGCCGCCTAAAAACGCGGTATTGATACCCGGGCCGTTGATCGAATCCACAACGTTTTGGGTTTGATAACCGCCGACCGCATAGTTAGTGCCGCCCTCGATCGCGGGTAACAGGTCTAGCCCGAGGAACTCGGCCAGATACTGGGGGCTGATCTGGGCGAACTGGCCACTGCCATCGGTCAGTTGGTTGGTGGCGCGGCGATCGAAGCCGTAGTTGCCAGAGTCGAGCAGGCTATCACCAAACACCACCAACTCACTAAAATAGGATTGTGCCTGCGCGCCCCAGGCCACGGCTAAGAGTATGCACATCGACAGATGCTTGCCGAACCCTCTGCGCGACTGTTGGCTGACTTTAACGGATGGCAATGCAACGGACATTTCGCGTGGTTTTTTGCGTAACATAAGAATTTCCCCAATTTTTTATTATTAAAATCCCAAGCTTGCTGTTGTGAATTTACGACTAAGACGATTTGATGGATCGGCGACTGTAAATCGTGGCCTGCGCAAACTAGGTCAAAAACGACCGCCACCTGCGTCTGGGCATAGACTGCGGAGTTCACTAAAAACGCCTTTTTAATCGCGTCGCAGTCTATCCAAGTGCACCGTAAGATGGTCGGAGTATTAGTTAAACT
>CALGJN010000149.1:0-1579 GCA_937920185.1 uncultured Cellvibrionales bacterium
CCATCGGCATCGGTGACCGTCGCGGTCAACTGCTGGCCCTGTGTCGTTGTACCGGTGATCGCAACCGAGCCGGCATCGTTGACGTTGGCCACCGTGATGGTAAAGGTTTGGGTAGCGGTCAAAGTCCCAGTACCATCATCGGTTGCAGTGATCACCACCGTGTGGTCACCCACATGCGCGTTGAGCGGCGTACCCGTCAAGGTCGCCTCCACCGGGTTAGCTGCAGTCGCAGCAGTAAAGGTTAACCAAGTCGGGATCGTTGTGCCAGACAGCGTCACAGTGTCGCCCGCGTCGACATCGCGCGCAGCCACCGTGTAGCTGAACGCGTCATCTTCAGTCGCAGGCGTTGCCACCTCCCTAGAAATGGTCACCAAATCCAAAATATTGATGTAACCAGAATCGGCCTTATTAAGCGCGTTATAACGGGCCGCAGGATCAGCAACCTCTGAATAAGACGTCGAACTTTTTTCATGTTGAGAGGGCGCCACGCGAAATTCTAACGCCCCACTGTTTAATCTAAATTCTACTTCTGCGGTTCTCGAGGTGTTTGTAGTTTCCATATACACCACATATTTCGCTTTGATTCCGCCGATAACAACGTTCGGCACGAGCTCAAAAACACCGCCAGTGGCGGTCAATGTTTGAGTATACGAGGCGGCACGTTGCGCCTCGGTGCCCCCATCTCGAAAACTCGCCGATTGAAATTCATAGCTGGCACCATCGTAAAAATCATAACCAGAATCAACAACGGTCCACGCGCTGGCGGCAATAACCACATCATCTGAGCCGTGCGTATAATAACTAGTCATAGCACTCGGCGGCGTGGCGGTAAACTCGGGGGCATTTTGCGCCAACGATGGCATAGCAAAACTACCCATTAGCAATATGGCTGCGAACCATCGAACCCGGGGAGCAGCGCTCGAGAGCCGAATCTGACTGACACTTAAACACCGAGTAAAATTCGCAGCGCTTGCGAACCGAACGGCACCGAGCAAACGCCGGAGAAATGCCGCACCACAACCCAAAACTGGACGTAATTCCATTACTAAAATCCTTTTTTGTGTAACTCCCTTTTAACGCTCAACCGCTTGTCGAACGTCAATCCCAAACTTTTACTTCATCTTACGTATAGCAGATCTTACACGGGTCAGCGGACTATTTAGTCGCCGCCAAAAACCAATATTGCAGGCTAAATGCTTTACAGCCACTTTTTGGACAGGATGATTGACCCACCCGAGAAAGTGCTCCCCAACAAACAATAACCCAAACCGAAGGTTGCTGTGTTAACGACACGTTTCTGGGATGAAATAATTGATGAACCTAATGGCATTAGATTCAAATAATAAACGATTTTATCCGCTTATTAGTAGCAACATCATGCCCTAGGTGTTAGCGGCAAACGATACTGCATTATCATCCCTGACAATTTTTTTACATCTACTCATGACTACTGAATTTGAGCATTTCTCACCCGACTCGGTCAAGAAACACTTTCGGCAAAACGCCGACAACTATCGTAAACGCCGATTTATACTCTTAGAAAAGGCTAAGGTCAAGAACTATTGCGCGATTTTAGGAA
>CALGJN010000150.1:0-2970 GCA_937920185.1 uncultured Cellvibrionales bacterium
GCCATATAACCGATGGGTGCGTCCAGCCAAACGTAAAAATATTTATCCGGTGCACCGGGGATTTCGAAGCCGAAATACGGGCCGTCGCGGCTGATATCCCATTCTTGTAGGCCGCTGTCGAGCCACTCGGCGAGTTTGTTGGCGACTTCGCCTTGGAGGTGGCCATCGCGGGTCCAGTGTTGTAAAAAATCTGTGAATTCAGGGAGTTTAAAAAAGTAGTGCAGCGACTCTTTTTCAATCGGCGTGGCGCCCGAGATAGCCGATACCGCATCGATCAGCTCGGTCGCCTGATAGGTTGCGCCACAGGCCTCGCAGTTGTCGCCATATTGATCGGCCGTTTTGCATTTCGGACAGGTACCACGAATGTAGCGGTCGGCCAAAAAGATATTTTTCTCTGGGTCAAAAGACTGCACGATGGTGCGTTGGGCGATGTGGTCATTAGCCACTAAACGCTGGTAAATCAATTCGGAGAACAGCCGGTTTTCCTCGCTATGGGTGGAACTGTAGTGATCGACGCCGATCAAAAAGTCGTTAAAATCGGCCTCGTGAATGGCGCGCATATTGGCGATATGTTCCTCGGCGGTAATCCCCTGCTCATCGGCTTTGAGCATAATTGCAGTGCCGTGAGCATCGTCGCCACAAACGTAGTAACATTCGTGGCCGCGCATCTTTTGAAAGCGCACCCAGATATCGGTTTGCGTATACTCCAAAATGTGTCCAAGATGCAGTGCTGCATTGGCGTAGGGAAGGGCGCTGGTAACAAGAATTTGACGGGTCTTTGGCATGGTGATCGATTCTTTTTGTCGGGCGAGAAAATATGCTGGCAACTATAGCGATTTTATGGCAATTTTTCATGTGCAATTCGTCGCCATGGTCGCTCGTCGGCCACTATCCTAAAATGAAATAGACAGAGCGAGTAAATCAGTGGTAGCTGAGGTTAAAAAAATTATTGCCATCGCGTCGGGCAAGGGCGGTGTCGGCAAGTCAACGGTGGCGGTGAATCTGGCGCTGGGATTGCTTGGCGAAGGCTTAAAGGTTGGTCTGTTGGACGCCGACATCTACGGCCCGAGCATTGCTATGATGCTCGGCGTAGCCGATGGCGTGCGGCCGAAATCTGTCGATGGTAAACGCCTTGAACCGGTTCTGGCGCAGGGTCTTGCGAGTATGTCGATGGCCTATTTGGTCGACGCCAAGACCGCTATGGCATGGCGCGGGCCGATGGCCGCGGGCGCACTGCAGCAGATGTTGCAACACACCGAGTGGGGCGAACTCGATGCACTGTTGGTCGACCTGCCTCCAGGGACCGGCGATATTCAATTAACTCTATCTCAGAAGGCCCAAGTGGCTGGCGCAGTGATTGTTACAACGCCGCAGGATATTGCCCTTCTGGATGCCCAAAAGGGCATTGAGATGTTCGCCAAGGTCAATATACCGGTGTTGGGCATCGTCGAAAACATGGCCATGCACCACTGCTCTGCTTGCGGGCATAGCGAGGCGATTTTTGGCAGTGGGGGCGGCGCGATGCTGGCCGATACCTACGCCACCGAATTGCTCGGTCAACTACCGCTGGATGCCGCGGTGCGAGAGGCGGGAGACAGCGGCCAACCGATTGTTATCGCTGCCCCGCAGAGCCCTTCAGCGGTTTCCTATGCGGCCATTGCACGCGCCGTTATCGTGGCACTCGATCATTGCGAGATAGCTCCCAGTCCGGATATTGTGTTCGATTGATAGCGCCCCAATACACCCAGTCAGTACCGCCAAATAACAACCGATGGAGACCCGTAGATGAGCATTAAGTCAGATCGCTGGATAAAACGAATGGCCGAGAAACAGGGCATGATCGAACCCTTTGAGCCGGCACAAGTGAGATATTCTGGTGATCAGAGAGTGATTTCTTACGGCACATCCAGTTATGGGTACGACGTGCGTTGTGCTGCTGAATTTAAGATATTTACCAATGTCCACTCGAAGACCGTCGACCCCAAGCATTTTGATAACGACGCCTTTGTCGATATTGTCGGCGATTGCTGCATTATACCGCCAAACTCGTTTGCCTTGGCGCGCACCGTAGAATACTTCAAGATACCGCGTTCGGTGCTTACCATATGCCTTGGCAAGTCGACCTATGCGCGCTGCGGCATCATCGTCAATGTTACGCCATTGGAGCCTGAGTGGGAGGGTCATGTAACGCTGGAATTTTCCAACACCACCAACTTGCCAGCGAAAATCTATGCCAACGAGGGCGTTGCTCAGATGTTATTTTTCGAGGCCGATGAAGTCTGTGAAACTTCTTACGCGGATCGCGGCGGCAAGTATCAGGGCCAAACCGGAGTGACCCTGCCAAAAACCTAGCCTAGGGGTTGAGTAGAGCGGTTTTCAGTGCCAGCGCCTGCTGCTGCAACTTTTGGGTGTTTTCTGGGCCGGTGCGCAGTACCTGCTTTTGCACTGGCAGCAGGCCTTCGAGTTCGGGGTCGGCGAATTCATAAAATACCGACTCGTGGATCAATTCAATTGGTTCGACGATGATTGGCGTCGCTAGCACGCGGTCTATGGCCTGCAAGATGATGCCTTCCATCTGTCGCGGGCTGTAGCCCATCTCGGAAAAAGAGGCTTCCAGAAGCGGCCGTGCCAAGTGAAACATTTTTGCTGCCGCGACCGTGTCGAGCGACATTAGAGCGTCGATGGTGTCGTCGTAGCGCTCGTAATTACCGGCGTTTAACCAGATAGTTTGACCGTCTTTGTGGGTGGTAAATTTATCCTGAGGCGTGCTCAGCGGGAAAATTTTTGATAGCACTACGCCGCGAGACAATCCATCTAGATAACTCGCTGACCGACGCAGTAGATCATCGGCAGTCAGCCATTGTGCGAAGTGTGCATGTTCCGAGACCTGTTGCATGCGCTCGCGCACAAAGTTGTCGCTGTCGTCTAGGTCGGGAAGTTTGATCGGTTCGGGGGCGCGTTGTTGCGGGC
>CALGJN010000151.1:0-2658 GCA_937920185.1 uncultured Cellvibrionales bacterium
GTTAATATAGGCCGTGTGGTGACTATTAAATCGCTGCAAAAGGGCGGCAGTATGCTATTTTTGAAAAATGGTGAGGCGATTAAGGTCAGCCGTAATTACCGGCAGCCGGTGCTCGCGTTGTTCAAAGATTAATCGATGCGGCCGGTCGCATCTGGCCTGGTAGGGTGGCCGACACCCGTAGCCAATTAAGTGCGTCGCGTTCTTGCGATGCAGGTTAGTGATGGATGGGCGTACGTCGCTCGCCCCATTGGTCGCAGCTAAACTTCACACTGTCGCATACTCTCTTCCAACCCAATCTTGGGCGTGTCAATCTTTACTCGTTTTTACGTGGATTCTTTGCAACCATGCAACACGCTACCTACCCATTAACGTATAATTTCGTGGTGGTCTGCGCGGATACTTTTGACTCATGAGTGGTTTGCTAGTGGTTTCGTTTGAATTTTATCACTCGGTACAAAACCGCGGATGTTTTAACGTGATCGAAGCGGTGGCAGTAACTATTGATATGGCTGGAGTAACAAATGAAAAAAATGTGGTGGTCTGTGCGCGGCTCTGAAACGCACCGAGTCTTGGGCCTGATAATGGTGTTGCTGAGCGGCGTCTCTGGCGCCGAGATCACGGCGACGGATGGTGCGCTTGAGAAGCGCATTGATGCTCTGTTAACAAACATGACACTCGAGCAAAAAGTCGGCCAGATGGTACAGGGTAATATACCGCACGTGACCCCCGGTGATGTTGCCAAATACCACTTAGGGTCGGTACTTAATGGAGGCGGTACCTGGCCAGCCGGTAAAAACTCTACCGCCAACGATTGGTTGGAAATGGCCGACGCCTACCATCGCGCATCTTTGGACACCAGCGATGGCGGAGCCGGCATTCCGATTATTTGGGGGACCGACGCAGTCCACGGCCACAACAATGTCATCGGCGCAACGCTGTTCCCTCACAACATAGCGCTTGGGGCTAGCAATAATGTTGATTTAATAACAAAAATTGGTGAGGCGACCGCCCGTGAGGTCGCAGTCACCGGGCTCGATTGGATATTTGCGCCCACCGTAGCTGTCGCTAAAGATAACCGATGGGGCCGTACCTACGAGAGCTACAGCGATGATTCGGATATTGTGCGCCGCTACGCTGAAGCCATGGTTTTGGGGCTGCAGGGGGCGGGCGATGTGTCGAGTGATACGCCGTTGCATATGATCGCGACGGCGAAGCACTTTATTGGTGACGGCGGCACCTTTCGTGGCGTCGATCAAGGTGACACCCGTCTCGACTTGGAAACACTAATGGAATTGCACGGTGCCGGATACCTATCCGCTATCGATGCGGGCGTGCAGACCATTATGGCGTCGTTTAATAGTTGGAATGGCGACAAGGTGCACGGTAATAGACGATTATTAACCGATTTGCTCAAGGGCGAGTTGGGCTTTGATGGTTTTGTGATCGGCGACTGGAATGGACATGGACAGGTTAAAGGTTGCTCGGACGACGCTTGTGCTGCGGCTATTAATGCGGGCGTCGATATGATCATGGTGCCGGAAAAGTGGCGTTCGTTCCTGAATAATACGCTGCGTCAGGTTCGCGCGGGTGTGATTTCTGAAACACGTATCAACGACGCGGTAAGGCGTATTTTACGGGTTAAGTTGCGCTCGGGTCTATTTGATAAAGAGCGACCTTCGGCGCGACCGATAGCGGGTGTGACCTCGGTCATCGGCGCGGATGAACATCGCTTATTAGCTCGCAGCGCGGTGCGCGAGTCGTTAGTGTTATTGAAAAACAACGATGGACTATTGCCAATACGAGGCGGTAGGGTGCTGATTGGCGGGGATGGTGCGGATAATATCGGTAAGCAATCGGGTGGCTGGACGCTGACCTGGCAGGGAACTGACAATGAGGAGGGCGATTTTCCTGGTGCGACTTCGCTATATACGGGATTAAAGCGAGCTATCGAAGGTGTTGGTGGGTCGGTCGAATTGACTCAAAATGATCGATGGCGACGCCGGCCGGATGTGGCGGTAGTGATATTTGGTGAAGAGCCCTACGCCGAGAGCGTCGGCGATATGAATGATTTGCTCTACCGTGAACAGGTTAAATCGAACACAGCGTTATTGAACAGGTTGAGCGCCGAGAACATTCCGGTGGTCGCGGTATTTTTAACCGGTAGGCCGCTGTTGGTCAATGCGCTTTTAAACCAGTCTCAAGCGTTCGTGGTGGCATGGTTACCCGGTAGTGAGGGCGGGGGACTGGCCGATGTGCTGGTGGCGAATCGCAAGGGCAAGCCGCGCTTTGATTTTACCGGTCGACTTCCCTTCAACTGGCCCAAGGTTGCGGTCAATCAATACAGCGCCGACTTGCCGGTGTCGAGTTACCTATTTAAGCGAGGCTACGGCTTGAACTACGCTAGTCCGAGTAAAAATATGCCGTCTACTTTGATCGAGGTAGTTCGGGACGAACCCGCTAGCATGCCTGCAGTGATCTTTAATACCACCACGCGCAAACCGTTCAGTGCCTTTGTCGGTGATTCTCGCAACTGGGGCGTCAAGGTCGCTAGTGCACAAACTACATCGCTCCTCGGTGGGATTTCGGTGACGCGAGTCGATGGTCAGTTGCAAGAGGATTCGCGACAAATTGAATGGCTCGGTGGTGAGGAAAGCCAAT
>CALGJN010000152.1:0-3408 GCA_937920185.1 uncultured Cellvibrionales bacterium
CTTTGCGCCACACGCGGCGTCGCAAGCGTGGTGGCATAGACCCAATATAAAAACAAAAACTGCAGTGCGAGGCGCGCATAAAGCGCACCGAGACCCAGCTCAGGGAAAAGTTCCGGGTGCATGGCCATGTGCACATTAGCTGGGTACACCGCTACCAAAAGCACCATAAGTCCAACCCCCGCCCAGCGCCGCAGTGCGCCAAAAAGCACTGCCACCCCGCCGAGAACCTCAAAAAGACCACTCAAGTAAACCAGTTCGAGATGGGCCGGTAGATAAGGCGGCATAATACCGACGTAAAAATTCGGCCGAATAAAGTGGTCACAACCAATAGCGATAAAAAACATCGCCAGACCGAGCAATGACAGCACCCCGAGGGATGTTTTCGGTAGTTTGAGAGATTGCATCATCAACGCCACTTACAACCGCTGTTGCACAGCGTTCCGGCTGACTGCTACCCTAACGACGATGATCAAAATATTGTCACACTGCCATGCGCCTCGCGCAGTTCATCGGCAATCCGCTGTTGTTCATAGACGATGTCATAATTGGCACAACGCCGGTCTTCCCAGGCCTGGTAGCGCGCGATTTCTGGGTCTCCGACATTGATCAAAGACTCCCACGCGATGACACATTTTTCTAACTCGCTAGCAACGTCGGTATTCGCGATCTTTAGTAACAACGAATCCATGTCATCGCGCTCCAACTCAAGCCCTAGATCTAGATCTTTGTCCAGTCGAAAAAAATAACGCTGGTTCTGGGTATACTGCAACCAGTTATTCGACAGGCGCATCGCTGGATTCGAGGATCGAGCAAAGTCTGCCCAGACAGACATCATGGTTGCCTCCATCTGATCGCGCGCTATGCTCGGTGGATAAATATAATCGCTGATTGGACCGTACTTGTAATCACCGGTCAAAAAAGCAATTTCCATACCATGGGAGGCTCCCATAAACGCCGGAAAGTCGGCAAACCACGACGCTTGTTGATCGTCCCAATCAAAG
This sequence comes from uncultured Cellvibrionales bacterium, assembly GCA_937920185.1. Lineage (GTDB taxonomy): Bacteria > Pseudomonadota > Gammaproteobacteria > Pseudomonadales > Porticoccaceae > TMED48. Next base: position 1,002 of record CALGJN010000152.1, read on the forward strand.
CGGTAAGCATACAAGCTGTCGTATCCCGCCTTGTGCAGAGCGTCGAGCGCGTCATCGACACCGCGCAACTTCCAAGCGTGAGAACGCGTCTCGACCCAAAATTGATAAAGTTCGGGGTTTTTGACCCGCACTACCGGCGGTAAAAGCCGTGTAAATGGGTAGGATACCGACATGAAATAGCGGTGCAATCCCAGCCATAGCGTTAATTCATCTCGATTACTGCCGGCTATCACTGGCACGCGCTTGGCATAGGTAGAATCGCTCAACGCCGCCCTCAACCCCTCGACAGGAATCACAACACCATCGGCGGTGGTCAGCGGCATGTAGTCATTTTTGGCGTTGTCGATGTAGACTTGGAAAAATTCTCGGGCGTCGATAGAGATGAGTTTGTCCCGCAACACCGGCAGTGACCAATCTTCCTGGAGAGGGACGTCTGAGCGCTCGCCGCTGGCCAAAAGTAGAGCATCGACCATCTGCCACGAACCCCGTCGCACCAGGGGGTCGACGCCATCTCGATTGATCGCGCTATCGACCGTGGCGCTTGTCAGATAGCCAGATTGAGCGATGGCGCGATGGTACAAACCGCTGCTCAGGGGCGATGCCAGCAGGGCGAGGACGTTGTGTCCCCCAGCAGATTCGCCAAAAATCGTTACGTTTTTTGGGTCGCCGCCAAAACTGGCAATATTTTTTTGCACCCATTTTAAGGCCTCAATCATATCCAGAGTGCCGTAATTAGATGCTCTGTCTATGCCTTCTTGCAGTCCCTGAATGGCGGGGTGGGTAAACCAACCAAGCGGCCCGAGGCGATAATTAATCGTCACTACTACCACGTCCTCGGACGCCACTAAGCGTGAAAAATCATAGTAATCTTTGACCCCGGAGACATTGGCACCGCCATGAATCCAAAACATCACCGGCCGGCGTTCGGACGTTGGAGTGCTGGGGGTTCGGATGTCGAGATATAGGCAGTCTTCGCTTCCCACCATTCCACGGCCGGCAACACCACCGTAATCGCTGGCCTCCTGCACGCAGGCAGTGGTGTCTGGTGCTACGATCAAATCATCCGACGCAGCCAATGGCCGCGGTGCCCGCCAACGAAGTTCTGCCACCGGTGGTTGGGCGTAGGGAATATCGAGCCATTCGATTATTTGCGACTCGCCGATAACCACCGATCGCCCTTGAGCAATGCCGCTCGAGGTCAAAACTTGTTGCGCGGCATCAACCCGATGCGGTGCCTCGAAATAACTACAGGCCGATAGTACGCCACCAACCATTAATATGGTCAACCACAAGAGCGGCGTTTGAACGCGATTAAGCTGATGCATCGCTTTGATTCCTCTGTAACACAGCACATGATCTAAGTAGCACTAAGATACCTACGGACTGATCAGGCAACAAGACCGCCATCGACACCAATACCGTGTAGATAATTTAATTTGCCATCCGTATCGATAATCATTATCATTGCTATTATCAAAAACAGGAGTGATATTACACTATGCTACCACCTCATAAAGACCACAAAGGCCACCAAGACAAACCCAAAGCTCTCGCTATATCGCCCTATTGCGAACTCTGGAAATGCGAGGACTGTGACATGGTGCATTTTATTCTCGGCGACATTTCCCTGCGCTTAAGTTGGTCGCATGTTGTCGGTATTGCCAATACTCTCAACCTGGCAGTCTATGAAAGCGACGCGACCGCGTTGCATAGCCCGACCAAAGGGCTTTCAAAACGAATGATCAATTAATCGCCAAACCCGAGCGCTTCTCGACACGGCAGCCCAATCAAAAACACAAGACCGCAGCACTATCACCGCAGCACTATGACCGCAGCATACAAAGACGCATAAATTTTTAATAGATAATCAGAGTGTTATCCAATTAAATAGAAAAAACAGTCACACCTAATTGGCCCAAACCAATTACAGTAATCTGAATCAATCAGTCAGTCAGTCAGTCAGTCAGTCAGTCAGTAAAGCTATGCCAGCCGACCGGGTGCATGAGGTTATTTTTGAATGACAAGCACTGCCAGTGCCAGAATCAAACCGACCGATGCAATCAAAAGGGATCGAAGGGCCTTCGCGCTTTGCAGTAATGTCTCCAGCAATTGCGACTGTTGTTCAAACAGGTCCGTCATCCTCGGCGGATCATCTTTAGGTTCCAGCGTAAACCGGAACATATCACTGCACTGGGTTTCGCTGATTTGCGGAAAGTCGTAACCCTCATCGGCGGTCACGGGACTCGCCGACGGCAGCAAGTTGTCAAAGTGATCGTTTAGGGGACGCCAAGGCATCACCGACACGCTGGTGGTCAGCGAATGATAACGACCCGAATTAATATCCTCGGTCAAGCTTTGCATCAACTGGCGATCAACCAGCACCCTTACCATCACGTAAAATTTACCC
>CALGJN010000153.1:0-8332 GCA_937920185.1 uncultured Cellvibrionales bacterium
TACAAGACCCTTTTCTTAACGTTCTGCGTAAGGAAAGAATCCCAGTTTCAATATTCCTCGTCAACGGCATTAAATTGCAGGGGCAGGTGGAGTCGTTTGATCAGTTTGTCGTACTGTTGAAAAACACCGTTAGCCAAATGGTTTACAAGCACGCAATTTCGACCGTTGTGCCATCGCGGCCAGTCAAGTTGCCGGTGGTGAATGCGGCCGTGTCTGGCATCCCTCAAGATGCTCGTTACGATGCCGGCAATGAGGGCAATTTCGCCGACGACGATTACTAACCTAGCGTGTCGCTGTTTTTTGAGCGTCCGTCGTCGGGTGAGAGGGCGGTCTTGGTGCATCTGGTTTTACGCAGTGAACGTGCGCCCGAGGATGTCCGCGAATTTGAGGAGCTGGTGATTTCAGCGGGTGGTATCCCGATGGAATTGATCACCGGTTCGAGACGGGCGCCAGACGTTAAGTTTTTCGCCGGCAGCGGTAAAGTCGAGGAGATTGTAGCGTCCGTTGCCGGTCATGGGGCCGAACTAGTTATCTTTAATCACAATCTAACGCCGAGTCAAGAACGTAACCTAGAGGAAGTTTTGTGTTGCAGGGTGCTCGACCGAACGGATTTAATTTTAGATATTTTTGCGCAGCGTGCGCGTACCCATGAAGGAAAGCTACAGGTAGAGCTAGCCCAGTTGGAGCATTTGTCGTCGCGTTTGGTACGTGGGTGGACGCATTTGGAGCGCCAAAAGGGCGGTATTGGCATGCGCGGCCCCGGGGAGACGCAATTAGAATCTGACCGGAGACTGGTTCGAGCGCGAGTTAAATCGATCCAAAAGCGTCTGCTGAAAGTTCGTCAGCAGCGTCAGCAGGGACGGCGCTCGAGGATTAGAGCCGAGGTGCCCACAGTGTCGCTTGTGGGTTATACTAATGCCGGCAAATCGTCGCTTTTTAATTGCCTGACGCACGCCGAGGTATTGGTCGCAGACCAACTTTTTGCTACCCTCGACCCAACCATGCGTAGGGTGCAAATGGCGGGAGGTGAAACGGTAATTTTTGCCGATACGGTGGGTTTTATCAGCCACCTCCCTCATCGGTTAGTCGATGCCTTTCGAGCGACTTTGGAAGAGGCATTGAACGCCCAACTACTGATTCACGTAGTCGATGTAGCGGCTGCTGAGCGCGATGTTAACATTCAGCGGGTGAATGAGGTGCTGACGGAAATCGGCGCTCGGGACTTGCCGACGCTGATGGTGTACAACAAAATTGACCTGGTCGACACGCTGCAAGCGCGCGTCGAGAGGAATGCTGAGGGTCGGCCGGTGGCGGTGTGGATGTCGGCCGCGACTGGAGTTGGGTTGCCCGAGTTGCTCGAGGCGGTAGTGGAACTTTTGCCAGGCGGCCTGATCGACTGCCAGCTATCGTTGCATTCGGGATTCGCTTCACTGCGCGCCGCGCTCTATAATTTAGGCGCTGTAACGGCTGAAAAAGAAGGGTTGAACGGCGACATGGTATTAGACCTGCGCATCGATCCAGTGGCCCGCGCTCGACTGCTAAAGAAGTTTGGTACAACCATCGAAGCGGTGACGGTGGACGTAGAAAAGAGTGTTTGAAAAGGCTGAATCGCAGGCCACAATGGTCTGCGCATAATTTATTAATTGACTGGAGACGACTATGGCATGGAACGAGCAGGGTGGTGGCAAGGATCCATGGGGCGGTAATCGAGGTGGCGATTCGCCGCCAGATATAGATGAAGCTCTGCGCCAATTAAAGCAGAAATTCGCCGGCTTTGGCTTTGGGTCCGGTGGCGGTGGGGCAGGGCAACCCGGCGGTGGCGCGGGCAGTCGATCGCTTTTTTCGGCGGCGTTGGTCGCCGTCACAGTGTTGTGGGCGATGTCGGGAGCCTATCAAGTCGACGAAAAAGAACAGGCAGTGGTTTTGCGGTTGGGCAAGTATGCCTCGACCGAGGGCCCCGGTTTGCATTGGAACCCGCGTCTTATCGATCGAGTCATCTCTGTGCGAGTCACCGAGGAACGGCAGTATTCGGCGCGCGGAGAGATGTTGACGAAGGATGAGAATATTGTCGAATTGTCGCTCACCGTGCAATACAACATTGCCGATGCCAAGGCTTTCGTGCTGAATATTAAAGATCCAGAAATCACCTTGCAACAGGCAACCGATAGTGCTCTGCGTCACGTCGTTGGTAGCTCCGGGCTAGATGATGTGATCTCCACCGGGCGCGAACAAATTGCCGTGGCGACCGCGCAAAAACTGCAGGATTACCTGAACGTTTACGACAGCGGTATCAACGTGGTAAAAATTAACATTGAGCAGGCGCGTCCACCTACCCAGGTGCAGGAGGCCTACGACGATGTCATCGCCGCGCGCGAAGATCTCGAACGCTATGTCAGTGATGCCCAAGCCTACTCCAACGGAGTCATTCCCAAGGCTCGAGGCGAGGCGCAGCGTCTTCGCGAGGAGGCCGAGGGTTATAAATCACAGGTTGTGTCCAAAGCCGAAGGTGAAACGCAGCGCTTTTTGGCGCTTCACAGCGAGTACAAAAAAGCCCCTGTGGTCACTCGAGAGCGTCTCTATTTAGATGCCCTCGAAGGTGTTATGACCAATAGCACCAAGATCTTACTCGACACTGAGGGCAATAATAATATGCTCTATTTGCCGCTCGATAAGATCGCGCAAAACCAGGAGACGGTTCGTCGCAGTGGTAATTTGAGTGATCTCGATGTCGATCGTGTAGTCGATCAGGTGTTGGAACGCATACAGCGCAATAGTGGAAGGCAGGGGGAGGGGAGACGATGAATAATTTGATCAAATTAATGTTTTTTGCATTTATTCTGCTGGTGGCGCTTGCCAACAGCGTTTTTGTCATCAGCGAGTTCGAGCGCGGCGTTAAGCTGCGTTTTGGTAAATTGGTGGATGCCGACCTGCGCCCTGGGATTCACGTAAAAATACCGCTGGCCGAGGACGTCCGGGTATTCGACGGGCGAATTCTGACGGTCGACGCCCAACCGGCAAGCTTTTTTACCATAGAAAAAAAGCGTCTGATCGTGGATTCCTATGCGAAGTGGCGGATACAGGATGTCGACACCTATTACACGTCCACCGGTGGGGTAGAATCGGTGGCGCAAAACCGGCTGGCAAATCGCGTCAACACCGGATTGCGCAACCAGTTTGGTAACCGCACGCTGAAGGAAGTGGTGTCGGGTGAGCGAGAGTTGCTGATGCGCAATATTACCGATGGGCTTAATGAAACGGTGTTGCAGGAGCTAGGCATTGAGGTTGTCGATGTGCGGGTTAAGCGCATCGACCTACCGCCTGAGCTCAGTAGCCAAGTATATCGGCGAATGACTTCGGAAAGGACTAAAGAAGCGACTGAAATACGCTCCACGGGTAAGGAGCGGTCTGAGAAAATTCGCGCATCAGCCGATCGTGAACGAACCATCGAAATGGCCAATGCCTACCGCGATGCCGAGCAATTGCGCGGGCAAGGGGATGCAGAAGCGGCTTCAATCTATGCCGATGCCTTCAGTCGGGATAAGGAGTTTTATGCATTCATTCGAAGCCTCAATGCATACAAGGCTGCGTTTTCGAGCAAGAGCGATATCTTGCTGGTCGAACCTAACAGTGATTTTTTCAAATACCTCAAAAATCAGAATGGGACTTGATCTCAAGACTTGATGCGATTGGCGTCGACGCGTAATTTGTCGTGTCACAGCTGAGTGATTTTGATAAACTTAAAAGCCGGGATGCCCCGGCTTTTTTTTGTCGATTTAAGGTGCACACGAAGATGCTCGAAGACCTATCGAGAGCGCTGGCGTTGATGTTAGTTTTTGAGGGGATTATGCCGTTTCTGATGCCGGATCGGTGGCTGCGGATACTCGAGACTATGGTCGCTTTAGAGACGCGGCATATGCGCGCCCTCGGCTTAACCTGTATGCTCGTTGGTTGTGGCATATTACTATTAATGCGTTGATCGATTAAAACGCGGCCCGAGGCGACTATGGCAGGAGTAAATCGTTGGATACTACCCGATGGCGTGGAGGAAGTGCTGCCGGGTAGAGCGCGTCTGGTTGAGTATAATCGGCGTCGATTGCTCGATTTGTACCATTCTTGGGGTTATGACTTGGTCATACCACCGATGCTCGAGTTTACCGATTCACTGCTTAGCGCCGCCGGCGCAGATTTAGACCTGCTGACCTTTAGGCTGACCGATCAAAGCAGTGGCCGGATGATGGGGGTGCGCGCCGATATCACACCTCAGACGGCTCGAATTGACGCCCATAGTCTGGCAATGGAGGGTCCGAGTCGACTCTGTTATGCCGGCACCGTCTTGCACACGCGTGCGCGCGACCCGCTATCGTCGCGAACGCCCATCTCAATCGGTATCGAGCTCTTTGGTGAAGCCTCCGTTGAGGCTGATATCGAGGTCATTTCGCTGTTTTTAAGAAGCTTACAGGTCGCGGGTGTGGATGCGGTATGTCTCGATCTTGGGCACGTTGATATCTGTCGGGGTCTGCTCGATGCGGCGTGCCAGAGCGAAGACCAAGCGATTCAGTTTAGTGCTCTTTTGCAACGTAAAGCGGTGGATGAAATAGAACACTGGGTCGATCAAAACATCGCCGACAAGAAGTTGGCGAACTGGCTGTTGCTGCTGCCGAATCTGATTGGTGGGGTTGAGGTGTTGGATCGTGCGCAGCGCGAACTCGCCGATGCCCCAGCCAAGGTGATCGCCGCAATTCAACAGTTGCGCGCGGTTGCCGCCGAAGTTGCCGATGAGGATGTCGCGCTATACTTCGATTTGGGCGAAATGCCAGGGTATCACTACCATACTGGACTAGTCTTTTCCGGTTACGTTAAAGGGCATGGCAAGGCGCTGGGCAACGGCGGGCGTTACGACCACATAGGCGAAGTGTTTGGTCGCGCTCGGCCGGCGACAGGGTTTGCCTTTGACTTGAAGGCGCTGGTCAACCTTGGTTCGATTGATTGTGAGTTCGGCGCGGGGATTTGCTTCACTGCCGACAACGACGAGCAATTGTGGGTCGAAGTCGAAAGGTTACGCGACAGTGGCGAGCGCGTTGTAAGGGTTTTTTCGGAACAACTGAAAAACCTACAAGAATTAAACTGTGATCGGCAACTAGTCAAAGGGCCCGATGGGTGGGTCGTTAGACATTTATTATAGCTGTGTCTCGCGTGCGAGACTTATGGGTGAGTAAGTATTTTATGGGAAAAAGTGTAGTTATATTGGGTTCTCAGTGGGGTGACGAAGGCAAGGGTAAGATCGTCGATTTACTCACTGATAAAGCCTCGGTGGTGGTGCGTTTTCAGGGTGGACACAACGCGGGTCATACCTTGGTGATCGACGGTGAGAAAACTGCACTGCATCTAATTCCCTCGGGTATTCTTCGCCCCAACGTGAGCTGCGTGATTGGCAATGGCGTGGTGTTGTCTTCAGATGCCTTATTGCGGGAGATCGCCATGCTCGAGGGGCGCGGTGTCGAGGTGCGAGATCGCCTGCATATATCGGCCAATTGCCCACTTATTTTAGACTACCACATCGCCCTCGACGTGGCGCGTGAATCGGCCCGCGGGAACAGTAAAATTGGCACCACCGGCCGCGGCATCGGCCCGGCTTATGAAGATAAAATTGCTCGCCGAGGTCTGCGTACCGGCGATTTGCAAAATATGCCGCGCTTCGCCGACAAATTGCGCGAAATAGTCGATTACCATAACTTTGCGCTGCGCAATTACTACCAAGCCCCGGGCGTTGATTACGCAGAGATTATTGACGCTGCCACCGGTTGGGCCGAAAAGTTACTGCCGATGATGTGCGATGTTACTGGTCTGCTGCACGATCGCCGTGAAGCCGGTGAAAATATACTATTTGAAGGTGCCCAGGGTAGTTTGCTGGACATCGATCACGGTACCTATCCCTTTGTGACGTCTTCCAATACCACCGCAGGGGCGGCCGCCTCTGGAACCGGTTTTGGTCCGCTATATCTAGATTATGTACTGGGTATTACCAAGGCCTATACAACGCGGGTGGGTTCCGGGCCCTTTCCAACCGAATTGACCTGCGAGGTCGGCAAATACCTCGGCGATAAGGGGCATGAGTTTGGCACTACCACGGGGCGTGAGCGTCGTTGCGGCTGGTTCGACGCAGTTGCATTGCGTCAGGCGGTGCGTATTAACAGTATGTCGGGTATCTGCCTAACCAAATTAGACGTATTGGACGGTCTTGAATCGGTGAATATTTGCACCGGCTATCGTTATGCGGATGGCCGTCCGGCGGGTATTCCGCAGCATGCCGATGACTATGAGGATATTGTGCCCGAGTACCAAACCCTGCCTGGTTGGTCTGAGGTGACGGTCGGTGCGCAGCGTCTCGACGATTTGCCGGCCAATGCACGCGCCTATATCGATCGTATTGAAACCTTGGTCGGTGCACCCATCGATATTGTTTCTACCGGGCCAGACCGAATAGAAACCATTGTGTTACGGCATGCTTTTGGTTGATCTGGTGGCACGAAAAACTCAATAAGCTAAACATAAAAATAAAAACTCATAATAAGACTAAGGGTGTTAGATATGGTACGTTCGGTCGATTTACGTGATTATATGTTGCCCAACCCAGCCACGGTGTCCGCCACTGATGACCTTTTTCAAGCGATTAATAGTATTGTTGAACATCGTATTTCCGGCGTTTGCGTGGTCGACGATGATCGCATGTTGGTCGGCGTGCTGTCGGAGATGGATTGTCTGCGTGCGATACTCGGTGGTATTTATAATGCCGCTGCCAATGCGGGACAGGTCTTTGAATATATGACCACTGCAGTGATTAGTTGCGATATTCGAGACGATTTGGTCAGCGTTGCAGAGGATATGCTCAAATACGGTCATCGGCGCCGACCGGTGGTTGATCAGGGTCGTTTGGTCGGGCAGATCACTTGCCGACAATTGCTCAGGGTGATCAGTGATTTCGATAAGTAATGCCACAGTCGGCAGGTTTTTTCACGTCTCTCAGGGCTGGCGATCGATGGCGCGCCAAGCGCAGCCGCAATGGCAACCGGGCTCGGCGCTGTGATCAGTTCGCATATTGAGGTACCCGTTAAGCAATTTTGCTTTGTTTGTTCGGGGAATTTATACCGTAGCCGATACGCCGAGGCTTGGTTCAATTACTTATCTATCACCCACGAGCGTCATGACCTTCGGGGTTTCAGTCGCGGTATTGCAGTGCAACCGACCGAGGACTATCGGCAGGGCGAGATATTTACCCGCCGTATTCCTCTTGCCAAACCGACCTATGATCGGATGTTGGCAAAGAATATTCCATTTTGTTTGATTGGGCCCACAAACCAAGCGCTATCGGACGGCGACTGCGCCGCCGCAGAGGTTATTTTGTTGATGAATCGGGTTGAGCATCTGCCGGTGATAGAGCGCGACTACCCGGCCTATCTCGACCGGGTTGATAGCTATGATATCGGCGGCCAGGAGTACGCTCCGAGTACCGGCTATTGTGGGCCTGAATGGGATGATGAAGATGCGCTAACCGCCATCGAGCGCTTGGTGACCGCTACCTTCAAGAAATTCGCCGCGGTTTAATTTCGCCGCAGCGTTTCGGTACGGCGAGCCATTTAATGGGTTTATTTTATACCGCAAAACAGCGCAGGATTTTTTGGTCTCGGAACTTTGCCGTTATCTAGCGGTTAAGGGGTGCGACCACCGATTTGTTGTTAATGAGCGTGTCGGTCAATCGTTCGATGTCCGGTTTGGCGCGTTTAATACCGCCAGAATAGGTGGCGAAAAGGGTCTTAGAGATGCGTCGAGTGACAACCGTTGGATGCTGCCAGCGGCAGTTTATCGAATTGATATTGAATGTATTTTATGATCAATAAGATTGATCTCGAAGGGCTTGAAATCCGTGCCATTTAAGCCGGCCAAAGCCCTGGCCCGAGCGCCGGCGACATTATGACGCCGATCTATGCGACGTCGACCTATGTGCAGCAGAGTCCCGGCGTGCACCAGGGCTTTGAGTGCTTTAGAAGCCACAAGACGACGCGTCGTGCTCTCGCGGCCGGCATTGCCGATCTCGACGGTGGCGGAACGTGAATGGCTGCTGCCTCCGGCATGTCAACGCTTGCGACGGTATTGGAAATCCTCGATGCCGGTGACTATGTGATCGCCATGGATGATCTTTACGGTGCGACCTATCGGTTGTTCGAAAACGTTAGGAAGCGATCGGGGGCCTAGAATTTAGCTTTGCCGATCTCGGTGATAGCGATCAATTAGCGGCATCATTGCAGCCTAATACGAAAATGATTTGGCTAGAGGC
>CALGJN010000154.1:0-24857 GCA_937920185.1 uncultured Cellvibrionales bacterium
ACGGTGGCCAAAATCGCCGCCGGATGCATATCGGCGGGGTAGTACGCGGGCACGTTAGCGGGTTCCATGTAGATCGCGCCCATGGCGATCATCAGCAACAGCGGCAGTATTTTTAACATCGTCGAGATCAACTGAAATTGACTACTACTTTCGAGACTGCGTATATTGAGCGCGAAGATCATCCAGATCAGCCCCAGTGAACATACTAGCGCCATGCCGTTTGAGTCGCCGAGGCCCGGAATAAACACCCCGAGGTAGCCAACAAACGCCACGGCGATGCCGGCAACTGCGGCAACGCATGAAATCCAGTAGGTCCAGGCGATCAAAAATCCAGCAAAATCGCCGAGTCCAGCGTGCACATAGGCGTAGGGGCCACCAATTTTTGGAATCCTGCGCGCCAGTCGAGACAGTGACAAGGCCACCAAGAGGGTGCCGGCACCGGCGGTTAACCAACCGGCCATACCCAACAGACCGTAGGGCGCGAGAAGCGTTGGCATCATGAAAATGCCCGAACCTATGGCGCAACCTACGGCGATTGACCAGCCGCGCCAAAAGCCAATGGCAGGTGGGGAAATGCGCGTGTCGAGGGTCTTAGAATCATTTTCCATGAACATTTCCTTATTTTACTCACCCTAGCAGGGGTGAGCGATTTTGCAATAAATAACAGCCATTTAGATCAAAAACTGTGAGCGACACGATGATTTTCTGCGCCAAGCTACTGTTACCTAGTTCTTTTGGGGTATTTGATTTTGTTGTTACGATCGTTATATTGAACGTAGCACCGATTTGATCCCGATTGCTGGGGTGCTCTATAAATACCTGCTAAACCGGAACGCTAACACGACCCGATTTGGCATTGCTGTATCGGGTTTTTTTTGTAAATTGATAATCTATAGGCCGAATATTTGATATCCAGATTGTGCGCCTGCATTTTGCGAAGCACTAAAGAGGAGTGAACATGCTTATTCGAAAGCACAACGACAGTCCGTTATCGCGACAAAAACCCGCACCCGAGCAACGCCAGCATTTTGACGTGGCGTTTTGGTCGAACCGCGAGAGTATCGATTTTCATCCCGACACGGTGCTGCCCGAGCGCGGCCTGATTTTGTTTGGTCAATCCAGCCGTTCGCGCGTCGAGGCCAGCGACGATGCCGATTGATCTCGATGGATACGATGGGGGTCTGCGCCCGGCCGCTGGCGTACCGATTCGAGGTTACCTAACGCGGCACTTAATGCGCTAGTTGACTGTAGGATAAACGTTCAGTTCGATAGTTTGTATCGCTCGCTAAACCGCTATATGAATCGCGCTCAAACGCTGCGCAGAACGCGCAGTGCCTTGGCAAAGTTCTCGGCAATCGTCTCTTCGTCGTTGTGGTGTCCTGCCTGTATACGCCATTTTCCGTTGACCATAACGTCGGCGATCGGCCGTTCGCTGGGGCTAAACAGTAAGTTGTCGAGCACATATCGGGGTTCGAGATCAGCGCGTTCCGGCGACCGGTCATCGAGTACCAACAGATCGGCGCGACAACCATCGGCGATGGCACCAGTCGGCGCATTGATCGCGCGTCCACCGCCGACTGCGCAGTTGCGGTAGAGGTGGCTGCCGGTGTGCATATCGTTTTTGCCCGCGGTGACATTGCGGCGGCCACTGGCTAGGCGTTGGCCATATTCGAGCCAGCGCATCTCCTCGAAGGGATCGATCGCGCTGTTGCCATCGGAGCCAATGGCAATGGATCCGCCAGCCCGCAGATAGTCATCGAGTGGAAACAAACCATCGCCGAGATTAGCCTCGGTGGTGGGGCAGATGCCTACGGTGGCTCCCGTCGCAGCGAGGGCGGTGGTTTCTTCCATAGTCATATGGGTGGCATGAATTAGGCACCAGTTCGAATCGATCTTATGGTTGTTTAAAAGCCACTCTACTGGACGCTGACCGAGTATTGCCAGCGATTGCTCGACCTCGCGCAATTGCTCGGCGACGTGGATGTGAATCGGCCGTTGCGGGTGCGCGTGAATGAACTGTCCGAGCGCTTGATCGATGGCTTCCGGAGTCACCGCACGAAGGCTGTGCAGGGCCATGCCGACGCAGTGCTGAGGTTGGTGGGCGCAGTAATCACTGGCCTCTAGGTGCAATTTAAAATAGTCGTTGAGGCTGTTTCCAAAGCGTTTTTGCTCGTCCAGAAGGCCCGCGCCACCAAATCCCGAGGTCATATAAAGAACCGGTAGCAGCGTCAGGTTGATGCCGCTGAGATTGGCTGCGTCGATAATCGACTGCGATAGTTGGCTGCGGTTGGCGTACCGCGTGCCGTCGGGTTGATGGTGCAGATAGTGGAATTCGGCAACGCTGGTGTAGCCACCTTTGAGCATTTCTACGTAAAGTTGCGACGCGATTGCGTGCAAGCCTTGCGGCGACACCCGGTTGGCATATTGGTACATGGTGTTTCGCCAGCTCCAAAAACTATCAGCCTGCGACATTCGGTATTCGGACATGCCGGCCATTGCGCGCTGAAAGGCATGACTGTGGGCGTTGGTGATGCCAGGCAACACCGTACCTAGGCGTCGGTCGCCGGGTTCGGCGATGGCTCCGACGTGGAGGTTGGCTATGAGACCCTGATCGGTCACTCGCAATCGAACATCGCGGGCCCAACCGGAGGGTAAAAAAGCCTTGGAAATAAAATAATCTTGTGCTTTCATCGACGCCCACTAGCGTTGTCTTAATTTCGTTGTTTGACTACTATAGCCTATACTTGTATAGACAGGAAAGGCCTGACCGGTGACCTTAGATGAGTGATAACAACCAGACGATTGGCCCGCTGTATCAAAAGGTCAAAGATCACGTGGTCAATAAAATTGCCGCTGGCGAGCTGTTGGCCAACGCGCGAGTGCCATCTGAGAACGAATTGGTAGAGCGTCTCGGGGTTTCTCGCATGACCGCAAATCGGGCGCTCAAAGAGTTGGCAACCGAGGGCTTGGTCACCCGCATTGCCGGCGTGGGTACCTTTGTCGCCGCACCGCGCACCAGCGGTCATTTGCTCGAGGTACGCAATATCGCCGAGGAGGTGCGCGAGCGCGGCCACAACTACAGTAATCGGGTGGTCAGCCATCGATCGGTAGCGGTGACACCGAGCATCGTTGCGGCAATGGAATTAACCGAGGGGGTGTCCGAGGTCTACCACAGTCTCATCGTGCACCTCGAGGACGGCCGGCGATTGCAGGTCGAAGAGCGGTTGGTGAACGCCGAGGTCGCACCCGACTACATCGACATCGATCTTGACCAAACGACACCGGCGGCGTACCTACTGGCCAAGTTGCCATTGCACAAAGTCGAGCACACGGTGCGCGCCGCGATGCCCAGTGCATCGATCAAAAAATTCTTGCAGATGGCTGACAACGTGCCCTGCTTGATCCTCGATCGACGCACCTGGTCATCGGGTACCTTGGTCTCTGTGGCTCACCTGTACCATTGCGCGCAGTCGTTTTCGTTGACAGAAACATTACAAAAAGACGGCTAACCCGGGCGCTTCAGAGGCCTGGGAATAATGCCTAATAGTGATGGATAATGACACCATCCTTGATCACCGATCGTGCCATATTACCGCCTAACCAATAGCTTAACTCGGCCGCTTCGCGGACATCCCAAACCACCATGTCGGCGGCTTTTCCAACTTCCAGAGAGCCAATAGTGTCGGCCATGCCGAGCGCGCGAGCTGCGTGCAACGTCATACCCCACAGCGCTTCGCGGGGCGTTAGATTAAATTGCTGACACCCTAGTAACATCATCAGACGTGCAGATAGCGCTGGCGAACTGCCAGGATTGGCGTCGCTGGCAAGCGCCATGGCGACACCGTGCTTACGCAGCAGCGCCACCGGCGGTGGTTGGGTCTCGCGGAGCATCAAATAGGCGCCGGGCAGGAGTACCGCTACGCTGCCGCTGGCGGCCATGGCGCGCGCGCCGTCTTCGTCGAGGTACTCGAGATGGTCGACCGACAACGCCCCATAACGCGCTGCGAGTTGCGTGCCGCCGCTGTTGGACAGCTGTTCGGCGTGCAATTTGACCGGTAGCCCTAAACCCGCAGCGACCTGATATAAACGCTCGATCTCGGCCGGCGTAAAGGCGATCCCTTCGCAGAATCCATCGACCGCATCGATCAGTCCAGCGGCGTGCAAGCGAGGCAGCATTTGCCGGCATAATAAGTCGACGTAGCCTTGGCGGTTCGCCGCGTATTCGGGGGGCAGGGCATGGGCTCCCAAAAACGTCGAAACGATAGTCACCGGTGATATTGCGTCGAGTTTGCGCACCACTCGGAGCATTTTTTCTTCGTCGGCGATGGTCAGTCCATAGCCGGATTTTATTTCCACGGTGGTAACCCCATCCTCGATCAAGTACTGCAGTCGGTTTTGGGCTGTGGTCTGTAATTGCACATCGCTGGCAGCGCGGGTATTGCGTACTGTGCTGATAATACCGCCGCCGTCCTCGGCGATTTGTGTATAGGACTGACCTTCAAGGCGGCGTTTAAATTCGTCGGCACGATGGCCGGCAAACACTAGGTGGGTGTGGCAGTCGACGAGACCGGGGGTAATACAGGCATGCTCAACATCGTGCACCTTGATTGCCATGTCTGTTGCGCCGTGGGCAAGGTCTGCCATGGTGCAAATCATACTGATGACCCCGCCGCGGCAACCGATGGCAGCGTCTTCGAGCGTTTCTGGTAGGCCGTTCTCGGTGATGACGGTAAGCGTTGCATTAATCCATAGGCTGTCGTGAAGACTCATCGATGGGATCTCGCAGAGGGTGAGTTGGCAGTGATTGCGTGCGTCACAATTATAGAGTATCTTTGCTTGTATATACAACAATGTACAGTTAATCTATAGCCAGCAAACAACGAGGTAATGGGATGAAATGTCCACCATCGAAAAGCCGCGCCCGGGTGGTCAAATCACCGACTGGCACGCAGATGACCGCCAAGCACTGGACCACCGAGGCGCCGTTGCGTATGTTGATGAACAATTTACATCCAGACGTTGCTGAAAACCCAGATGAACTGGTGGTTTATGGTGGTATTGGTAAGGCCGCCCGAGATTGGGATTGCTTCGACAAAATTGTCGAATGTCTGCGCGATCTAAATGATGATGAAACCCTGTTGGTGCAGAGTGGCAAACCGGTGATGGTGGCTAAAACCCATAGCGAGGCGCCGCGAGTATTGATTGCCAACTCCAACCTAGTACCGCAGTGGGCCAACTGGCAGCACTTTAATGAACTCGATCGCAAGGGGCTGGCCATGTACGGCCAGATGACAGCGGGTTCGTGGATCTACATTGGCAGCCAGGGTATCGTTCAAGGTACCTATGAGACGTTCGTTGAATTGGCCCGCCAACATTATGATGGCGACTGGTCGGGGCGTTGGATTCTGACCGCGGGGCTTGGTGGTATGGGCGGCGCGCAACCGCTCGCCGCGAGTTTGGCAGGGGCCTGCAGTTTGACCATTGAGTGTCGCCAGAGCCGTATAGACTTTCGTCTGCGCACCGGTTATCTGGATAAAAAGGCCGACACTCTGGATCGAGCAATGGCGTTGATCGATGCGGCAATTGCAGCCGGCGAGGTGGTATCGGTCGGGTTGCTGGGCAACGCCGCAGAGATTTTACCGCAGATGGTCGCGCGGGGTATTCGGCCTGATGCGGTGACTGACCAGACTTCAGCTCACGACCCAATCCATGGTTATCTGCCCCTCGGTTGGACCATCGAACGCTGGCAGGCTTTGCAGGCGAGCGATCAGGCGCAAGTCAGCCAAGCGGCTCAGAAATCGATGGCGCTACACGTTGGCGCGTTATTGGATTTTCACGCTCAGGGTATTCCGACCTTTGATTACGGCAACAATATACGCCAGCATGCGCTCGATGCAGGCGTCGCCAATGCGTTCGATTTCCCGGGGTTCGTGCCAGCCTATATTCGACCGCTGTTTTGCCGTGGCGTGGGGCCCTTCCGGTGGGTTGCTTTGAGCGGCGATCCCGAGGATATTTACAAGACCGATGCGGTCGTTAAGCGCCTTATTCCGGACGATAAGCATCTTCACAATTGGCTGGATATGGCGCGTGAACGGATTCGCTTTCAGGGCTTGCCAGCGCGTATTTGTTGGGTCGGTTTGGGACAGCGCCAGCGCTTGGCGATGGCGTTTAATGCCATGGTCGCCAGCGGCGAGTTGAGCGCGCCGATAGTGATTGGTCGCGATCACCTCGATTCGGGATCGGTGGCAAGTCCCAATCGCGAAACCGAAGCCATGCTAGACGGTTCCGATGCGGTCTCTGACTGGCCGCTCTTAAATGCGTTGTTAAACACCGCCAGTGGTGCCACATGGGTCTCGATTCACCATGGTGGCGGCGTCGGCATGGGGTACTCGCAGCACGCCGGTATGGTCATTGTCGCCGATGGCACCGAGCAGGCTGCGGTTCGGCTCGAGCGAGTGCTGTGGAACGATCCGGCCACTGGTGTGGCTCGGCACGCCGATGCCGGCTACGCGGATTCGATAGACTGTGCCGCCGAACAGGGTCTCAATATACCGATGCTGCAGGAGTCAGCAGCGGCCACTAATACCTGACAGGACGTCTAGCGTTGCAACCATTAACCCGATCCCTAAGCATCCAGCCTGGCGCAGTGACACTGGCGCAATTGCGCGATGTCTACAGTCATCAACGCCCCTTTGAGTTAGCGGCTAGCTGTTGGCAAAAAATAGCTGCAAGTCATCGCGCGGTCGCCGAAATCGTCGCTTCAGGTGTCGCGGTCTACGGTATCAATACCGGATTTGGGCTGTTGGCACAAACCCGTATCGCCGACCATCAGTTGGCATTATTGCAGCGCAATTTAGTCCTTTCCCATAGCGCTGGTGTTGGCGCTCCGATGGATCCCGCGGTGGTCAAATTGATGATATTCCTCAAGGTTGTCAGCCTTTGCCACGGCCATTCTGGGGTTCGGCCCGAGGTCATCGAGGCGCTGATAAATATCTATCATCAGGATATTGTGCCGTGCATTCCGAGCAAGGGCTCGGTGGGCGCATCGGGGGATTTGGCACCGCTCGCGCACCTAGCTGCAGCGTTGCTCGGGGTCGGTGATGTGTGGTTGCGAGGGCAACTTATGCCGGCGACTGAAGCGTTAAAGAGTTGCGGTTTAGAGGTTCTCGAACTCGGCCCCAAAGAGGGTTTGGCGTTGCTTAACGGCACCCAGGCGTCGACTGCGTTGGCGCTTGCGGGCCTGTTCAAAGCCGAAAATGGGCTGGCCACAGCCGTCGTAGTCGGTGCCTTGGCGGTGGACGCGATGAAGGGGAGTACGGTGCCTTTTGATCCGCGTATACATGCATTGCGTGGCCAACCTGGTCAGATTGCGGTGGCCGCTAAGTACGCCGATTTTTTACACGGCAGCCAGATTTTAAAATCCCATGTCGACTGTGGCAAGGTTCAAGACCCCTATTCACTGCGCTGTCAGCCGCAGGTGATGGGCGCCTGTTTGGACATTATCAACAACGCTGGGAAAACTTTGCAGATCGAAGCGAATGCCGTGACCGACAACCCATTGATCTTTGCCGACGAGCGCGAGGCGTTGTCGGGGGGTAATTTTCACGCCGAGCCGGTGGCTTTTGCCGCCGATAGTCTCGCTCTGGCAATCGCCGAAATTGGCTCGCTGTCTGAGCGGCGCATGGCATTGCTGGTGGATCCGCATATGAATGGTGGTCTGCCGGCTTTTCTGGTCGACGACAGCGGACTCAACTCGGGATTTATGATTGCCCAGGTGACCGCGGCAGCGCTAGTGTCGGAAAACAAAAGCCTCGCTCACCCGGCGAGTGTCGATAGTATTCCGACCTCGGCCAATCAGGAAGACCATGTCAGTATGGCGACATTCGCTGCCCGTCGTCTATCCGAAATGGCGAAAAACACCGAATATGTGATGGCCATCGAATGGCTAGGTGCTGCACAGGCGGTTGAATATCACCATCCGCACGCTACCTCCAAGGTTCTTCGCCGGGTACTCGACGAGCTTCGCCGGGCCGTGCCCCGTTACCACCGCGACCGTTTTTTTGCGCCGGATATCGACGCCGCTCAAAGGCTGATCGAAGACGGTTATTTTTATCCGTTACTGCAGGATATATTGCCATCTGGGGTCGACCGATGGTGAGCTTGCTAACCTTGGTAGAGCGCGATGGGCCGCTGCTGGTCAATTTCCCCCATTCCGGTACCGAAGTGCCAGCGTCCATCGAGGCATCCTTTACCGCTGCCGGCAGAGCGCTGCCAGACACCGACTGGCTGTTGCCTGAACTTTATGATTTTCTGGCCGATTGGCCAGTGACCACTCTGACAGCTAATTATTCACGCTACGTGATTGACCTCAATCGATCGAGCTCCGGCGATGCGCTCTACCCGGGAGCGAGTGAGACCGAGTTATGTCCGACCACTACGTTCGACCATCAGGCCATTTATCGTCGCGGTCTGGCGCCTAGCATGCAGCAGGTGGCGCGGCGAGTTGAGACATACTGGCAGCCCTTTCACAACACGTTGATGGCGCAGTTATCGCGTATAAAGGCGCGTTACGGTTATGCCCTGTTGTGGGATGCTCACAGCATTGCCAGTCGCGTACCGCGGTTCTTTACAGGTCGCTTAGCGGATTTGAATTTGGGTACCGACGATGGCAAGTCGTGCGATGAACAAACCGCACAGCGGGTATTTTCAAGCATTGCTCAGAGCGATTATTCGACCGTCCGCGATCAGCGCTTTAAGGGCGGCTATATCACACGGCATTACGGTTGTCCTAAATCCAACGTACACGCCTTGCAAATGGAAATTTCGCAACGTGCTTATTTGCACGTGTCCGATCGAACAGGTTACCACAGCGGCCCCGCACGGCGGTTGCAGAAAACGCTAGAATTGGCGCTCGGCACACTCCTTGATAGCGCATTTAAACCCGCCTAACGACCTATTAAATCAAAGAATTTAATCGATGCATCCACCTGAAACGCGCTGACCAGTGATTGCCGGCTGCCGCTTATCAACCTGGCCGGTTGATTTTTAGCTCGGCTATTGACCGCAAGCTGTTTTTATAAATACTATATGAACCTGAGTAGTTAATGTCGATCTGGCGGCCATGACGGTTGCGCGTGTCATTGGCTCCACCCCGTTTCTCCAGGAGGTATCGAATGAGTCAAATAGAGCAAAATAAAGAGGCGATCGAAGCCAATAAAAGTAAGATTACCAACATTAAAGCCATTGTCATAGGCAACCGCGCCTCGCTATATCAATCGCGTTCGATGATCGAAGAAAACCGTTTGATGATCCTCAGTAATTATGCATCGGCGTTCATGGGTAATCGACAATTGGCCAATCATAATACCGACGAGATAGCTGACAATAGGAGGGCTATCTTGGACGAATATGCCTCCGAAAATCAGATTGAAAGAAATTGTGTCGAGGCGACTATTAATCAGTCGACCTTAGATTTTTTTACCCACCGCTGTGAACTGAATACGTCGATGCTCGATATCAGCGAGAAAATGGCGTCTATCAACGCCCAACTCATTGCCGTCAACCAACAAATAATGCAGGCCAACGAGACCATTGTTGACTTTAATTCCAAGCAAATTGCGCGCAATCACGATTTGCTCGAGGGTGGCTCGAGTCCATCACAGGCGACTGTTCAGAGCAATCAAGCGTTAATCGAGGGCAATGCAATCGTTGCGGAAGAACTCAGCGCCAACGCCAACGCCAACGCCGAGCGAATCCTCGACGTGATGCAACAGTCGATTGAAAATACCGAGTTGTTGATTGAAAATAAAACGCAAATCAACACGCGGCGCGATTCCATTATGGTCAATCGCGGTCGCATGTTAGACAATCGAGCGCGCATTAAAAAATAGCATTAACCGCTGGTCTGAGCGGGCCGGAGGTTATAGCTGTCAGCTAATATTACGGGAGCAAAAGATATGATCGACCGGCCCGAATCTGAATCACAGTCGATAGATTTTAGCGCGGCAGACCAAGCGGTGGGCAGCACTGACTCGGTGCACACAGCAGCGCGACAATTAGCGGCGACGCGAGTGATTCACCAGCGCATGGCGTTTCACAACGGCAGCCTCTATGAGGGCGAATTTGTCGATGGCCTGTATCATGGCAAAGGCACCTTTACCTGGGTTCTAGGAACCGTCTACGAGGGTCAGTGGGCGGCCGGAAAACGCAACGGTGTCGGCACTTATCGGCATTATAGTGGTGCAGTATACAGCGGTGACTGGGTCGATGACATACGCCATGGCAGGGGGCGCTACACCTACCCGGATGGATCCGTTTATGAGGGTGATTGGCTGCGTGGTAAGCGCACTGGGCAGGGCATGTTGAGGCACGCCAGTGGGTCCGTTTACGAGGGGCAATTTGTCAACGGCAAGCGCCATGGACAGGGCACCTCGACGTTGGCCGATGGCGCTGTTCATGAGGGCGATTGGCAGGATGGCAAGCTCAATGGCAGCGGCGGTTATCGCTACCCAAGCGGCGAGTCATATCAGGGCGAATTCGCCGATGGCAAGCGCCACGGTTTGGGTATCTATACTTCGGCTAAGGGTGTTGTGCTCGAGTGCACATGGGTCAACGGCGCGCGGGCCGAGAATGGCGGTTAATGACCTCATTGGAGCGGCTTAATCGGCGCCGAGTGCGCTGTTAACGAGGTCTATTATGTCGCTGATTTGCGCTGTTGAGTTGCACAGATGCGGTGATAGTCGGATTCCCTTAGCGCGGCCGTCAAACTGTACGTTGTTGTGTTCGAGATATTCGGTGACTGCGCTGTGCCGTTCGCCGAAGTGAAAAATCAGGGTTCCGCCGCGCTGCTGATGCGCACGCGGGGCTACCAGGTGGGCCGGATCCATGTGCTCGAGGAGATAGCGACTCAGCGCGACATTATGCGCCTGCGCCCGCTCGACGCCCTGCTGATTGATGAATGTTAGGCTACTGGCAGCGACTAAAAATGGGTATACCGATGGTGTACCACCCCAAAAACGCAATGCATCTTTGGCATAGCGAAATTGATTGATGTCGAATTCAAACGGCGATTCGTGGGAAAACCAACCAACATCCCGGGGTTCGCAGAGCTCGATCATCGCTGAATCAACCCATAAAAACCCTGCGCCAGGCCCGCCACTTAGCCATTTTACGCAGGAACCGACAATAAAATCAGCCTGCCACTGTGTCACATCAATCGGGATGATACCCACCGATTGAGCGATGTCTACCAACGATATTATGCCTTTGCTGCGCGCCAATTTAGTAATCTCAGCGATCGGTAATCTACGCCCAGTGTTGGACTGTACGTGGGTCATCAAGCACAGGCCGACATCATCGCCGAGGCACTTTTCCCAGGTCGCTAGATCGAGTAGGTCGGCATCGCTGGGCAGGTAGCGCAGTTGATAGCCGATGTGTTGGGACTGCTGCAGCGCATAACCGACCGACGGGAAATCGTCTTGGCTGAGTAAAATGATGTTTTTGGATTGGCTAGAGGGTAGCGAGAAAATGACTTTTCCGACCGCGCTAGAGATGTTGGTTTGCGGGCAGATATTTGCTATTGATGCGTTCAGCAAGGCTCCCAGTTGGCCTCGAAAGTCATCGATACCGGCGAGCCACTGCGGCCATATATTGCTATCGGCTTGTCGCCATGTCTGCCAATACGCGGCGTCGGCGTCGCTTTGAGATTGCACCAGAGGCAATCCGATCGAATGGCTCAGCAAATAGATACCGCGCTGTTCGATATAGTGTTCACCCATCATCGTAGGTAGCCTCTGAGTTGTTGGATGTCAGCGTAACGCGTTGTGACGTTTTTGGCGTCGCCGCTGGCGGAACGCATGTCACAGAGTTTTTTCAAACTTCTCAGTAGTACCTCCAGTGGCGGCCCACTGGCGGTCAAATCGGTTTGCTGGGCATGCCCGCCGCTGTCTGCGGGTCGTTGGATAAATTTTTCTACCAGTTGGTGATGGTGCTGTTGGGCAATTTTTCCGTGGGCCTCGCAAACCGCTAAAAACGCGCTTAGATTGGCTTGAAACCAGTCGTCGTTGCGACGTTCACTGTCCACCGCTAAAAAATCGTCGAGTAGGCTTCTGCGTCGCATACAGTCGCG
The DNA here is from genome assembly GCA_937920185.1 of uncultured Cellvibrionales bacterium. Classification (GTDB taxonomy): domain Bacteria; phylum Pseudomonadota; class Gammaproteobacteria; order Pseudomonadales; family Porticoccaceae; genus TMED48. The sequence continues at coordinate 12,128 of CALGJN010000154.1, forward strand.
CAACACCAGCTGGTCCTCGGGGCGCATAAAGAGAAACTTATCGACCAGCAATTGGGAGTAATAAGGATCGTCGGCGCGGCACAGTCCGAGCAGCAAGTCGATGACGTTGATGCCGGCAAAGTCGCCGGCATTGGCGCCCCGATATTCGTGTAGCCCGACCCGATGAGGTCGATAGTAGGGGCGTACGCAATAGAAAAAACGATCTGTGTCGAGTTGCTCAAAGAGCCGTTGGTTTGAGTCGTAGACGTTGTCCAAAGCCACTTTGGCGGCGCTCAAAAGGTCGTGAGTAATGGGGTGGGAGACGCCTAGCGGCAGGCAGTGTCGCAGGGCTTCAGAGGCGCGAATAAACGCAAAGACGCCGCGGGTGTTGAAGTCGATAAACAGTTTTTCGTCGTCCAAGTGGGTAAAGGTTTTATAACGACCATCGACCGCTCGGTTGTGGGTTTCAAGGTGGCATGACGCGAAACGTGGGATGACCCCCAGCGATGCACCTAGTTGCATTGCCAGTGCCGATGCCTCGTGAAGCGGCGAGCGGGTTTCGCGAGATGGTTCGGTTATATCATGCCGTCGGCAGGCAGCCATGTACAACCCGACATCGCCTAGCAACTCAAAGCCACTGTCAAAACCCTCGTCGGTGTTGCCCTCGGCCAGCAGGTCTGCGATCAGTACGCGGCCGTCTTCAACCAGTTTTTGCTTGATGCTTACCCCAAGGTTGGCTGTGGCTTCACGACCGGCAAAATATAACTCCTCCAGTTGGGTGTTCATAGTTTTAAAGTCCGACCGAATCCAGTCGTCGAGTGCGTTAGCCCTTGCCGTCATAGTCTTTGCTTCCGCTGTAAAACAGGTGGATAACAGCGTAGCAGAAAGACTGTGGTAGATTCGGGCAAATATCTCTCTATGAAATTAGATTTGAGTGTGTTAATTTTATAATTCAATAATTATTAGCAGATTCCACTCACAATGACGATTAAATTGGATCATACTGACATTAAGATACTCTCCGCCTTGCAGCAGAATGCGCGGATTAGTAATGCCGAACTTTCGATCAAAGTGAATCTGTCGCAGACGCCCTGTCTGCGGCGACTCAGGAAACTTGAGCAGAGCGGTTTAATCGAACAATACTCGGTGGTGTTAAATCACCAGCGATTGGGAATCAATGTAGCCGCTTTGGTATTTGTCAAATTGGATAAAAATACCTCGAGTAACGCGGCCGAGTTTGAGGGTGCGATTGATCAATTGTCGGAGGTTACCGAATGCTGCACCTTGGCGGGTGCCCACGACTATGTGCTGCGCGTTTTAACCCGCGATTTGACCTCCTTCGAGCGCTTTTTAAAAGATAAATTGGCCAACGTAAAAATGATCGAAGATATTCAGTCGACTATTATTCTCAACCAAGTGATCAATAAGGCACCGCCATTAACTTAGGCCATTGACGCGCAGTCGCAGCTCTTGGTTACGCAGTTCAACAACCCTCCTTAGGGGGTGTTGGGGCCCTCGCTGGTGCCATATAGTGCCTTTATGCGGTGTTAATAACACCGCGATTAAGCTGGTCGCGCTCGATCGATTCGAACAGCGCCTTAAAATTTCCCTCGCCGAAACCATCGTCTTTTTTACGCTGAATAAATTCAAAAAATACCGGCCCTATTAGGGTTCCCGAAAATATCTGTAACAGCAACCGAGGGTCGTCTTGCTCGGTGGAGCCGTCGAGGAGAATACCGCGGGTCTGCAACTCGTCTATCGGTTCGCCGTGCCCCGGTAGACGCTGCTCGAGCATTTCATAGTAGGTCTCGGGTGGTGCCTTCATAAACGGCAAGCCCTGGGTTTTGAGTTGGTCCCAACTGGCGTAGATGTCATCGCACGAAAAAGCGATGTGCTGGATACCTTCGCCGTTATAGGCCATTAAAAATTCTTCGATCTGGCCGCCGCCGGTGGACTCCTCATTCAGTGGAATACGGATTTTCCCATCGGGAGCCGACATGGCTTTCGAGACTAGTCCGGTGTACTCGCCGCTGATGTCAAAGTAGCGGATCTGTTGGAAATTAAATAGGTCTTGGTAAAAGCTTGCCCAGTGATCCATGCGGCCGCGATAGACGTTGTGCGTCAGGTGGTCGATGACCTTGAGCCCACAACCTTCGGGGCGACGATCGACGCCGTCGAAGAACTCAAAATCGATGTCATAGATGGATTCACCCTCTTTATATCGATCGATTAAGTACAGTGGTGCGCCGCCGATCCCCTTGATCGCTGGGAGACGGAGCTCCATCGGCCCGGTGGGGATGTCCATGGGTTGTGCGCCTAGATCGAGCGCTCTGGCGTATGCTAACTGCGCATCTTTGACTCGAAATGCCATGCCACAAGCGGAGTCACCGTGCTCTTTGGAAAAATAGTCGGCGTGACTGCCACGCTCGTAGTTGATGATAAAGTTGATATCATTTTGGCGATATAAGCGAACATCCTTAGAGCGGTGATTGGCGATATGCGAAAAACCCATCATCTCAAAAATGGGTTCCAAAATACCTGATTTGAGCGCCACAAATTCAACAAATTCAAAACCATCGAGCCCCATGGGATTGGCTGCATCCATAATAATATCTCCTTTAATTGCGGCGGGTGGCAGATTGGCAGATCGAATCTGACACGCCATTAGTTGGTTTGGCAACTAATATTGATTGCGTTCGCAACTAATGTCAAGCATCATCCTCGAATGGAACAAGAGGATAAAACGATAGCACCCGTGCTGCAGTTGGAGCGCTACCTGCCCTATCGATTGTCGATTTTGTCGAATCGTATCAGTAACCTGATATCTGCAACCTACAGCAGCAAGTTTGCCCTCAGCATCACCGAGTGGCGTATCATGGCGGTGTTGGGTGAGTATCCAGATATCTCGGCCGATCAGGTATCGAACAAGACGCAGATCGAGAAGTCGATTCTGAGTCGCGCAATCAATAAACTGCTGCAGCGTCAATTGTTGTTGCGTGAATTTGATGCGGCGGACCGGCGGCGATCGATGTTGCGTTTGACCGCCACCGGTCTCTCGGTCTATCGCGAGGTGGTGCCTGTGTCGTACGATTACGAAGAGGCATTGTTAAACTGCTTTAGCGATGCCGAAAAAGAGCAATTTAGCGAGTTGATCGATCGTCTTTATCGTCATGCTTTAACGCTTCCGGGGTAAGCGGTTTCGCGAGGGGTCGATCGATATAAGTCATGTGGGAATGGCTTGCGAGGGAGCGGATTCACATCATTTTTGGTTGCCAAGTTCGCCGGCACCGACGTCCAATGCGATTTCTCCCTCGCCCAATTGCATAAAATCTCGGGCATTGACCGCGTAGTCGATCGAGCCGTCGTCATTATAGTAAATCACCGTACCCTGACCAATAAACAGATATTCAGTCTCGACCTCGCAGCGCGCATGAAAGTGCTCGGCAAACAGCGGTTCAAAGCCGTAGGTGCCGGCGGGTGCGCGTCCGGCATCATAAATTAACTCGCCTTTAGTGACAAAAAACTGCCCGTTGCCCTCGTGTCGATGTGCCTGAAAACCGGCGCCTGGTTGCATGTTGACAAACAGCACCCATTCACCGGTTTTTTCGCAGGTTCGCAATATCTGAAATTTGCTGCCGCCACCGCCATCTGCCCATTCAGTGCGTTGGGTGTCGACCAGAATATCGCCGGCGATGGATTCAAATCTTCCGGGTTTGGTTTCTATGGCGGTGTGCTTGTCTTGGGTCATAATGCGGCTCTCGATTCTATACGCGTTTTCATAGGTGCTTAATTGCAACGATGGATTGACCCCTGTGCGGACGGGTCAGTGTATGTCTGTCTAGTGTACGGCGTTTGTATAAGATTTAAAAATGATGCATCCGCATTGCCGGCTGGGTGATGGAGTCGATGTTAGCGAGGCATCGGTTGGCGCTGTGATGCGTTGGGGCGGGATGGACTAACCGAACGGCAGTCGCAGCGCGCGGGGTCGCACGGCGCTGTCGGCGTTGCAGCGCCTGACGCTGAGGGTATTGATTCGATATGCAAATTAGCGACTGATACAGCAAATGTAAAATCAATTCATAGTATGATGATTTGCGGTGAGGTGTGATTGCATCGCAGTCCAATCTGCGATTGCGATCCATTGCATGGCATCGATAAAGTGCCGACTGGCTTTTTAAAACTATCCGGAGAGTGAATTTGGAAGCGATACTTGATCACATTAATGATGTTATCTGGAGTTCGGCACTGATTTATTTGTGCTTGGGAAGCGGGTTGTATTTTTCGATCCGCGGTCGATTTTTGCAGGTTCGCCACTTTCGGCACATGCTGCGGATTATGTTCGAGGGCCGCAGTTCGGCGTCTGGCGTATCGTCGTTTCAGGCGTTGGCGATGTCACTGTCGGGTCGCGTTGGTACCGGAAATATTGCCGGTGTCGCCACAGCCATCGCGATGGGCGGGCCGGGCGCGGTCTTCTGGATGTGGGTGGTGGCTTTTTTGGGCGCCTCTACCGCCTATGTCGAGGCGACTTTAGCGCAAATCTATAAAGAAAAGGACGGCAACGGCCATTACCGCGGTGGCCCCGCATACTACATCGAAAAGGCTATGGGGCAGAAATGGTACGCTTGGCTGTTTGCCGTTGCCACCATCATTGCCATGGGCTTTTGTCTGCCAGGTATTCAGGCGAACAGCATCGTCGGAGCGATGAAAAATGCCTGGCAGATTCCACCCTTGGCGACGTCGTTAGTGATCGCTGCGGGTGTTGCGGCGATTATCTTTGGTGGCGTCAAGCGCATTGCACACTTTGCGCAGATTGTCGTGCCGGTGATGGCGGTGGCTTATATCGTTATTTCCTTTGTGGTGATGGCCGCGCACATCGAGCAGTTCCCGGCAGTGGTTAAACTGATCGTTAGCAGCGCCCTGGGTTTGGATGCCGGCTTTGGTGCCATTATAGGCATGGCGGTGCAGTGGGGGGTTAAGCGCGGGGTCTACTCGAACGAGGCCGGGCAGGGCAGTTCGCCCCATGCAGCGGCAGCTGCCGAGGTCTCGCATCCAGCGCGTCAGGGGTTGGTGCAGGCCTTTTCGGTGTATGTCGATACTTTGCTTATCTGCACTGCGACCGCCTTTATGATTTTGATGACCGGCCTTTACAACGTCAACGGCGCCGATGGCGTGATGCTCTATCAGGGTTTGTCGGGGTATGAGGCCGGGCCGGCCTATGTGCAGAGCGCTTTTGATACGGTACTGCCGGGCTTTGGCAGTGGCATACTGGCGATTGCTCTGCTGTGCTTTGCCTTTACCACTATCGTCGCCTACTACTACATCGCCGAAACCAACGTGATGTACATCAATCGTAAAGTCTACCGCCCGTGGTTGGTGTTGGGGTTAAAGGCGTTGGTACTGACATCGGTGATTTACGGCGGCTTGAAGAGCGCAGATATTGCTTGGGCGCTGGGCGATATCGGGGTTGGTTTGATGGCTTGGTTGAACATTGTGGCGATTTTAATACTGCAAAAACCGGCGTTGATTGCACTCAAGGATTATGAGGCGCAGTTAAACGCCGCCGATCCAGCCGAACAGGCGACGGTGGATCCGACCTTTGATCCTGCAGCGCTGGGTATCGAACGAGCCGATTTCTGGCTGCACAAGCAGACCGAGGAAAAACTTCGAGAACCGCTCGGGTAACCGGCGCACGCCTACGATGCCAATGGCTGCGGAACCCGCTATTGCTTGGCCGAGCTAGCGCTGGTGCTGCTTGCTAGGCATTGCGCGCATCGATAAAGGCGCGCATTTGCGCCAGTGCTTCGGGCATGTTTTTGCGCCCGAAGCCAATCCGGAAATGGTTGCCAGCGTAATCGTAAACGCTATTCGGCAGCGTGACCACGCCCTTCGCTGCGAGGAGTTCATCAGAAAAATCATAGGCCGGTTGCGAACTCTTTAATCTCACGAACCCGGTGCAACCGGCGATTGGACGAACCCACTCCATAAGGTCTCGATAATCGTCAAAAAAATCATCCAGCAGCGCGATGTTGTGGTGCATGATGGCTAAATTGCGGTCGAGAATATGGTCTTTGTTGCGCAACGCAATCAGCGCTAACACCTCGGATGGTGCGCTGTTGCAAATCGATAGGTAGTGTTTGACATTGCTCATCGCCAGCAGCAGATCGCGATCTTGACAGGCAATCCAACCGACGCGTAACCCCGGCAAGCCAAAGGCCTTGGACATCACCCCGAGACTTAGACCTTTTTCGTAGAGACTGGCGATGGTCGGCAGTCGATGGCCTGCATCGAGCTCTAGGTATCTATAGACTTCGTCAGAAAATAGCCAGAGATTGTGTTTGCGTGCCAATTCGACCAATTGATGTTGTTGCGCATGGCTGAGCATGGCGCCGGTCGGGTTGTGTGGGTAGTTGATCAACAGCAATTTAGTCTGTGGTTTTATCGCCGCTGCCACTCGATCAATCTCTAGTTGCCAGCCAGCGCTGTGAGCGAGTTCGATCTGGGTGACATCGCACAGCGAGGCGGGGATTGACTCGAGTGACTGATAGCAAGGGGTGACAACAATCGCATGATCACCGGCTTCGAGCAGCGCATGGCAGGCGCAGTAAATACCCTCCTCGGCGCCAGCAAACGACAGTATGTTGTCGGCATCGATGGCCTTACCATAGAGCTGTGCAACCTGCTCGAGCAGCAGCGGCATCCCATATGGCTCGGTATAATCTAATGCTAGGTGGTCCCACATCTGACGGCACTCATGGTCGGCCATAGCGAGAATTTCTTGCATACTATGAGTTTCAAGATCCGACGCGCAGAGCATATAGGGCGCTCTAAATTCCCGCGTTGATAGGTAGTCTTCGAGTTTAAATAACGCTAATTTTGACATTTTCCCTCGGTGCTTGGATGGCGAGTTATCGGGTCACGGTTTCGACGACAAATTCGCGCAGCGTAATCTGTCGGGAAGATTATAAACAGCTAGCGCGATGTCGAACAGTGATAGCTCACGCAGTTTTATGTCGGTGTAATAAAAACCTAGCGGTGTTGTGTTACGAGATATTTTTATGGCTATTTTTATCCATACCTAAAGCACTCACAGCCGGCGATAATCTCCCGGTATCGCTAAGGCATGATCTCTGCATTGTCCAAGTACAGTTTACAGACGATCTAGGGATAACATTTTGTTGGTCGCCGCGAGCAATTTTTCTTTAGTTTCTTGCTCGCCCGAAGCGTGCCCTGCAGTTTCACTGATGATAAGTTCCGACAGCGGTAGCTCGCGTTGCAGCAACCACGCCTGATCAAATGGACAGACGATATCATAGCGGCCATGCACAATGGTACAGGGTAAGTGGACAATTTTATGACAGTTGTAGAGGATCTGATTATTGTCTAAAAAGCAATGATTGGCCATAAAGTGCGCTTCGTGTCGGGCCATCGTCCAACAGGACAGGTCGTCGGTATTGGCGGCGATATAGGCTTCGTTGGGCTGCAGCGTGGCACATCGTATTTCCCAAAGACTCCACGCACGGGCCACTGCCATCGCAGCATCTCGGTCATCGCCGGTCATTATTCGATGGGCACCAGTGATGATATTGCTATGGGTCGACTGCGGTAGTGCCTGCAAAAACTGTTGATAATAGTCGGGGAAAAGACGCTCCGCACCGCCACTTTCAAACAGCCACTGCGCATCTTCGGGGCGGCCTAAAAAAATACCGCGAAGCACCATACTTCTGACCTGTTGTGGGTACGCCTGGGCATAGATGAGCGCCAGCGTCGAGCCCCAAGAGCCGCCAAAAACATGCCATCGGTCGACGCCGAGGTACTTGCGAATACGGTTTAAGTCTTCGATTAGGCGTGCGCTGTCATTATGTTTTAAGCGACCGTGGGGCAACGAGCGGCCGCAACCACGCTGGTCGTATACAATGATGCGGTAGCATTTGGGGTCAAAGAAACGTCGGTCGTTGTTTGAACTACCGCCTCCGGGACCGCCGTGGATAAACACCACGGGTTGGCCGTGCGGATTACCACACTGCTCGATATAAAGCTGATGGCCCTCGCCGACATCCAACAGAGAGTGCTGGTAGGGCTCGATGCGCGGATAAAAATCTTTCATAGGGTTGTGCTTCATTGGCGGATAATCTAGCGCATGCCGATGGGACGGCGCAGCGTTATGAAGAGCGCGCAGGGCACTGGCTTGTTGTCATGCGGTTCAACTGGTTAGTCTAATAATTTACAGCTCTACTAATTTACAGCTCTAGTGATTCAAAGCTCTGAAATCCATAGCTCTGAAATACATAGCTTTGAAATCCATCGCTCTAGCAATTCACAGCTCTAGCAATTCACAGCTCAAGTAGAGGATGCTATGTATCAAGGTTGCATGCCGCTCTAGCCTATGGCGCGATGCTTAGGACTCGAATTTGGTCGACAAAACGACATTGGTCAGGGTGTCTTTGATGCCCTCAAGCCCTCTAATTTGGTCTAGCACACCGTCTAACTCTTCGGTCGACTGGGCTTCTAAAATTACGATCAAGTCGTAGATACCGCTGACGGCATAGGCTTTAGTGATTTGCGAGAACTGTTTCAGCTTTATCACGGTCATGCTAATGGATTTATTCGACTCAAGCGTGGCAAGAACATGCGCCGATACCTTGCCACGGTTATAGTCATCACCGAGGATCAGCGAATAACCCTTGATGACGCCGCGTTTCTCGAGGCGCGTAATGCGATCCTTGACAGTCGAACGGGATAAATACAATTTGCGCGCTAATTCCGCGATCGAGATGCGCGCGTCCCGCCTCAGTAAGCTTAGCAATTTTTTGTCGGATTCGTCTGTAATCATTTCGTCGGAATACCCGTGGTTAGTCGCACACTTTAACCAAAGTATAGCAGTTCTGAGGATGTACTCTGAGAAATTCGATGATTAAACTCATTTCCTATTGATAGAGATTTTTTTCAATAGGGTTCCGAAACATTCTTTCGGTAAAAAAAATATATAAAACAATATTTTGAGGTCTAATTATGAATCCTTCTTCTAGGTCTGTAGTGATTTTTGGTTGCGGAAATATTGCTCGAATGGTGGTTGAATCTCTGGCTTTCGATGACAACTACCGACTGCTCGTTGCCGATGTCGACCAAGCAAAATTGGCGCTGCTTGCGCGGCGCTACAACATTGAGACTCTGGGTATCGACAGCGCTGATTCAGTCGCTATCGCCAACCTCGTTCGCGGGCAATTTGCGGTGTTAAATACCCTACCGACTGCAGTCGGTTATCAGGTCGCCGCAGCGGTCGCGGGCACTGCGACCCACTACCTCGACCTGTCTGAGACATCGAGCCAACCAGCAAATAATAAGTCGTTGGTACTCAGTGTCTGCGCGCACTTGCCACAGATAGGTTGTTGGCTAAATGATCGCAATCATGACAGTCGCATGCCAACCCCTAGACCCGCCATTGATAGGGTATTTTGCCGGCGCTGTCTGCGGTCTTTCGTTGCCATGCTGGGCGCGGTGGTTGTATTCGTGCGGATAGCGTTTAAACAAAAAAACGTTGGTTATTAGCGTTACAATCGCTCAGTGGTGGTGGATCATTCTCGGTGCGGGCAGCATATCTGTGCATTATTGATTCGTTACCTTGAGCTATTTACGCCGAACAAATAATAAAAAATATAAATCCTGATCTACACTCCATAGTGGACCCTGTTGTTCTTGGTGGGGTTTTAGGCATTTTAGCAGCGTCGAGTTATTGGTAATTCTCGAACCTAGCGCGCTCCCAACATCACACGGCTTATGGAGGATATAAATTTTGGATGTAATTCGCAGACCTAAGATCGACGATTTAGTCGCTGGCATGGATCCCATGCAACTGCTTAAAGATATGCAACAGGGCTTTATAAATTATTCTCAGGGCCGATCAGTGATCCCCCCAGTGGGCGAACTGATCCTTCCCGAGCGCAATGGCGAGGTGCATATCAAGTATGGCTATACCAAAAAAGAAGCCTATTACTGCATCAAGATCGCCTCGGGGTTTTATGATAATCCGGCGCTCAATCTGGATTCTAGTCAGGGCATGATGTTGCTATTTAGCCAGGTCACGGGCGCCCCTAAAGCCATTTTGTTGGATGAGGGCTACTTGACCAACCTTAGAACAGCGATCGCTGGAGCCCTAGTTGCCAAGGCGATGTCGCCAACGAAAGTCACCGGCGTTGGCATTGTCGGTACCGGTGTCCAAGCGCGCTTTCAATTGGAAGAACTGGTCAAGAGCGGTTTTCCAGTGAAAACGGTTTGGATATGGGGTAGAAATCCAGTCAAGGCCCAGGCATTACAAACCCATTTTTCGCGCCAATTTGAAGTCAATATTGCGTCCAGCACGACCGAGTTGGCGCAGCACTGTAACCTGATCATAACGACGACAACAGCTAAAAATCCGCTGTTGATGGCAGCCGACATTCAACCGGGCACGCATATCTCGGCGATCGGTTCGGATACGCCGGACAAGCAAGAGTTGGCCAGTGATATCCTCGGCAAGGCCAATCTGGTGGTCGCAGACAGTCTCTCCCAATGCGCGGTTCGCGGTGAGATTTTTCACGCCACGGCAGCGGGTGAGTTGGCCCCTAACTCAGCGGTTGAACTGGGGGATGTTCTCGCCGGCGATCATCCCGGTCGCGTCGACGACGGCCAGATTACTGTCGCCGATCTGACCGGTGTTGCGGTTCAAGATATCGCCATAGCGGATGCTGTCTACCAAGCGTTTTTAGCGGAGTAACGCGTGACGGTCGCGACTCGCTATCGAAGTATTACCGATGAGGCGACCTCGGTTGACTTCGAATCTGCTGTTTTGGCGGGTATTGCGCCGGACGGCGGCCTCTTCGTGCCCGAGACATTGCCGACGGTATCGCTCGACCAGCTTGGCAAATGGCGCGGTCTTAGCTACGCCGAATTGGCGATGGAAGTGCTGTCGCTGTTTATTGACAAAACATGCGTTCCGAGGGCCGATTTAAAACGTCTGATCGACGCCAGTATTGCTGAATTTTTCAGCTCTGAAGTAATCCTTCATCGGCCGTTGAACCACTTCCCCGGCGTCATCGTTCAAGAACTGTTCCACGGCCCGACCCTGTCATTTAAAGACATTGCCATGGGCTTCGTGGTCAATCTGTTGGATTATTTTTTGCAGCGGCGGGGTGAGCGACGGACCCTGCTAGTGGCCACCTCTGGCGATACCGGTCCGGCGGCCGGATACGCGGTGAAAGGTAAGCGAAATCTGGACGTCTGGCTGTTTTATGGCGCGGGCTTTGTCACCGATGAGCAAGAGCGACAGATGACCACGTTGATGGCCGCCAATGTGCATCCGGTGCGGGTACGCGAAAGTGAAAATGGCTCCGATGACCTCGACCACTTGATCGCACAACTGGTCGCGGACCGGCCATTGCATAAAAAACTGCAGTTTTCGAGCGTCAACTCGATCAACTGGGCGCGGGTAATGATGCAGACGGTGCACTATTTTTACGGTTATTTGCAGTTTGCTGACAGGGTCGGACAACCGGTAAACTTCGCCGTTCCCTCTGGCGGGTTTGGCAATCTGTGTGGTGGCACGTTGGCGCGCGAAATGGGTCTGCCGGTAGGTCATTTTATCGTCGCCAACAACCGCAACGCCTGTTTGACAGAACTTTTCGAGCGCGGTTTGTACCGCGAAACCGACGTCGTCAACTGCCCGTCCTCGGCCATCGACATCTCCTCTCCGAACAATTTTTGGCGCTACCTGTATTTTTCTACTGGCTGCGATGCGAGTAAAATAAAAACTTGGCGAGATGAGCTTGCACGCTGCGGCGAGGTGCAATTTGACGCCACCACCATGGCGCAATATCGGCGCGGTTTTTTGTCGCGCAGTATCGATGATCGCCGCACCCGCGAGACCATGGCTGAACTCTATCGGCGCGAGGGTTATCTAATTGACCCCCACGGCGCTGTGGCATTCACCGCGCTGTTGGATGTCCAGTCGGACTTGGCCACCGATAGCCTGAGTCTGTGTCTGGCGACCGCGCACCCGAGTAAGTTTCCGCGGGTGGTGGCCGACGCCCTGCAAGTGCCAATTTTAGAGTGCCCGCCGGCGGCTTTTCATACCTCCCTCGAGCACGCCAAAGGGTTGTGTCAACTGATCTATGAGTGCGCGCATAAAGACGGTTTCGCGAGCATAAAACAGACGCTGTTAAAATTTTATCAGCCTCGGCCATAGGCTTATTTGAGGCGTGCGTTAAGACCGGCGTGCGGCGCAGTGGCCCGCTCAGCGAATGCGCTCCAAGAACGGCGAGCCGAGAGTCTCGTGGCCATTGTGCAGGTAGGACTCGGTGCGCTTAAATGGGTTTTTTAGCGTTGAAAAGTGCAGTGAAAGCGCACGTCGATGATTGTCATTTAGATCGACTAAATGGGTTGCATCGAAGAACGTGAATCGATAGACATCGGCCTCCTCACTGGACGTTAGCGCGAGTCTCGGTTAATTGCCCAAGCGACACTAGTGGGTTGCGGTCAGGCGATGTTTGACCAAGTGGTAGATCGTCGGTGAGTGTTTTTGTTTGCCGTAAAACCCAGCTTGCGTCACCGCATTGTCGTTGGCGATGCTCGCGAAGACGATGCTGAAATCTCACTCTGAAACGATCACTCGCCAGGTGCCGGCTGTGCGGGTTAGATTGGCCATGGTGCGCCAGGCACCGATGCCGCTTTTAATGCGAGGATAAATACCACCAGCAGGCGGGTCGAGCGATAAAGGTGG
>CALGJN010000155.1:0-7616 GCA_937920185.1 uncultured Cellvibrionales bacterium
CGATATCTGCGGGCCCAATGCCGGCTTGTTGATAGGCGGCTTGCGAGGCGATAACGGTGGGCGAATCGGCTTGTTTAATCGGTTGCGACGGGCTGAATACTTCAAAGCTGCCGTAGTGCCGAGTGCGCACCGCGGCGGCATTCAGGAATATCGGCTGGGTGGTATAGCGCTTGGCCTCTGTGGCACTGCACAAAATGAGCGCTACAGCGCCCTCTGCGGGGCTACAGAACATGTACTTGCGCAGCGGGTGACTGATCATCGTCGAGGCCATGATGTCTTCGCTACTCAACGCCTGTCGCCGCCATGCGGTGGGGTTGATCGAGCCGTTATGAAAGGCTTTTTCGGCGACCGCGACCAGCGCTTTTTCGGAAATATTGTGATCGTGCATGTAGCGCTGAATCTTCATGCCAAAGTATTGCGTGGTCAGCATCAGACCAATCTCGCCATACCAGTCGTCGATACCCCAGTCTGCCGGCGAGGCGTTGAACGCCCCCGGCGCGTGCTTGTCAAAACCGAGTACCAACGCATTTCGGTACTCGCCAGATTTGACCGCCGTGTACGCCGCATGCAGGGAACTGCCACCGGTGGCACAACCATTAAATATATGCGTAAACTGCAGGCCGCTGAGGCCCATCTCATTGACGATCGCATCGGCATTGCCGGCGTCTTGACTGCCGCCGTAACCGCACTCGATATCGCTCCAGTTGACACCCGCATCCGCCAGCGCCGCGCGGGTTGCCGCAGCACCCTGCTGTAAGCCGCTCATCGATGGCGTGCGTCCAAAGGGATGCAGCCCAATCCCCACTATTGCTACATCCATTAGTTCACCTCCAAGCAGTCGAAGGCAAAGGACAGGTTGTAACCACCTTGATCGTTGCGCGAAAAGCGCTCGATGACTAGCTGCATGGGCATGCCAATATGCAATTTTTCTGGGTCGGAGGTGAGCAGTCGCGATTCGATCCGCACGCCGGCCGGCATCTCCACATAACCAACGCCGTAGGGTTCAAAGGTGGCGGCGGTTTGGTCGGTGACATAGGGAGGTTTGGGTAAAAAATTTTGCACCGTCCAGGTCCACAGAGTTCCCCGATCGCCCAGCTCGATGACCGAGCTTCCGGTACCACTGCAATGTCGGCACGAGCTTTGCGCGGGAAAACTAACTTCGCCGCAATGCCCACAAAGGCCCCCGAGCAGTGACGGGTGGTCGGCCGGCCAGGTAAAAAGATTGGCGTGTATTGGACTATCGCTCATGTTGGCTCCGTGTCATCGCCACGCTCATTGGTGGATGGCGCGATTGATCGAGTCGAGGATCGATTCGTGAATCGCCTCGGACACCGTGGGATGCGGGAAAATCGTCTCCGCCAGTTGCCGGTCGTTTAGCTCTGCGCCCATGGCGATAACCAAGCCCTGAATTTGTTCGGTGACTTCGGGGCCGATCATGTGAGCACCGATCAATTTTCCGCTATCGGCATCGAATACGGTCTTTACTAGTCCCTCGGCCTCTTGGATTGCCAGTGCTTTACCGCTGGCTTGCAGGTCAAAGCGGCCAATGCGGGTGGCGATGCCGCGTCGCGTCGCCTCATCCTCGGTCAGGCCGACGCTGGCAATCTGTGGGCGGCAGTAGGTGCAACCGGGAATTTGATCAGTCGCCAGTGGCCGCGCCGACGTCTCGCCGGCAATTCGCTCGACGCAGAGTATCGCTTCGTGACTGGCTTTGTGCGCAAGCCAGGGTGCACCGGCTACATCGCCGATTGCGTAGAGGCCGACGAGATTGGTTTTACACCACGGGTCGGTGGTAATAAAGCCGCGTTCGGTGGCGACGCCAAGGGCTTCTAAGCCGAGGTTTTCTATGTTGCCGGTGACACCGATGGCAACGATGGCGCGGTCTGCGCGAACGCTGATCGGCCCCCGCGGACTGTCAATATCAGCCTCTACATGTTCGCCAACGGTGCGAAGAGTAGCCACCGTTGCCGACGTTTCAATGCTGATACCGCGGCGCGTAAAGGCTTTTGCAGCGCGCTCAGAAATTTCCCGATCTTCGGCCGCTAACACGCGGTCGAGGGCTTCGACCACGGTGACCTCAGAGCCGAGATCGCGGTACAGGCTGGCGAACTCCATGCCGATCGCACCCGCGCCAATGATCAATAGCCGCTCGGGCAATACTGTCGGCGTCATCGCCTCGCGCGCGCCCCAAACTCGATCGCCGTCAATCGTCAGTCCGGGCAGCTGCCGTGCCCTGGCGCCGGTGGCGAGAATAATGTGCATCGCATCGAGGGCCAGCGTTTTGCTCTCGGTGGTCACGCTTAGCTTGCACTTGCCAGTGACAACCGCTTCGCCACGGTACAGGGTGACGTTATTTTTTTGCAGTAAATAATCGATGCCTGAGCTTAATTTTTCGGCTGCGCCACGGCTATGGGCGACCAGTTTGGCAATGTCGAAGCTGAGGTTGTCAGCGCTAAATCCCCACTGCTGCATCGTACTTAGCGTGTGCGCCACCTCGGCTCCTTTAAGTAGTGCCTTGGTGGGGATGCAACCCCAGTTGAGGCACACTCCACCGAGATGCTCGCGCTCTACTAGCGCGGTCTTAAAGCCTAACTGTGAGGCCCTGATGGCGGCCACGTAACCGCCTGGGCCGCCGCCGACCACCACCAGATCAAATTTGTCTGCCATAGAATATCCCTATCCGAGCATGGTTGCCGGTTGATCGATAAAGCTCTTTAACTGCTGGAGAAATTTTGCCGCTATCGCGCCGTCGATCACTCGGTGATCGCTGGATAGGGTCAGGGTCATAACGGTCGCCTGTCGAACCCCGCTATCGCCATCCGGGCGCAGTTGCCGCTCGCCGACACCGACCGCTAAAATCGCTGCTTGGGGTGGATTTATAATCGCGTCAAACTGGCTGACACCAAACATCCCAAGGTTTGAAATGCTAAAGCTGCCCCCTTGAAATTCCTGCGGTTTGAGTTTTCCAATCTTTGCCCTGGTAGCCAAGTCGCGCATCTCGTTAGATATTTCTACCAGACCCTTAGTTTCGGCGCGGCTGACAATCGGCGTGATCAGGCCATCTTCGAGCGCCACTGCCACCGCAATATCGGCGTGCGGCATCGGTGTGATCTGACTGCCATCGAACTGGATGTTGACCGCTGGAACGGCGGCCAGCGCCATCGCAGTGGCTTTGATCAAACAGTCATTAACCGAGATATTGGCGTCGTTGCGGGCGTTATTCAACTGCTTGCGCAGCGCCAACAGGCGGTCGATCTCAACCTCGATACAGGCGCGAAAATGCGGCGCTTCACGTTTTGAATCTTGCAGGCGCTTGGCGATGGTCTGGCGCATTGCCGACAGCGGTCGCGCACTGGGCGCCGGTGATGCCGGCTCTGGGGTCGACTCGCCAACTACACTGGCTGTCGGCGCCGAGCCATTTAGGGCGCTGTTGCGTTGATGCGCGGCAACTTCGACGTCTGCCTTGCTGACTCTTTGGTGGCGGCCGGTGCGGCGACAGTCGAGGAGATTAATGCCAAGTTCAGTGGCCAGTCTACGCGCCACAGGCGTCGCGGGTACCTGACTGTCATCGGCGTTATTGCCGTTGGCAGACGATGGCGAGGACGCCTTGCTGACTACATTGAATCGACCGCCGGCGGCGATAACCGCCCTGCGCAGGTCGTCGACGCTGATGCGACCATGGCGACCGGTACCGGTCATCGAGCCGAGTGCGATGCCGTGTTCGGTCGCCAATCTGCGGGCTACCGGTGTGGCTGCAATATCGTCGTCATCACCGCGTGCTGCGAGGCTGGCTGGGATAGCGAAGTCGGCGTTGCCATTGACGGGTGCCGGTGCCGGTGCGGGTGTTGTGGTGGCTGCAGCGGCAGCTTGGCTCGGCGCCAGAGGTTGACTGGTGACGACCGGCGCTGGCGTCGGTTCGGCAATACTTTCGGCAGCAATGCTTACCGCAGTGTTGGCGGCGATAAAGGCGTCGATCTCGGCGCTCGATGCATCGGCGTTGGCGATCACACCAAGCGCGGCGCCGACGTCTAAAAGATCGCCTTCAGAGGCTAAGATCTTTACCAGCGTGCCGCTCTTAGCTGCGGTTAAGGTGTTGACGATTTTACTGGTTTCAATGTCGACGAGGTCGTCGCCGACGGTTATTTTTGCGCCTTCAGCGACCAGCCAATGACTGATCGTTCCCTCAGACATTTCCAAACCCCATTTGGGCATGGCTACCAGGCTTAGTTTATCGCTCATGGTTAGGCCTCCAAGGTCGCACGGACTGCAGCTTCGATGCGCTCAACGGTGGGCACATAGATGTCTTCCAGGCTCGGTGCGAAGGGGACTGGGCTGTGTGGCGCGGCCACTTTGGCGATTGGTGCGCGCAGGCTATGGAAGGCTTTTTCGGCGACGATGCTAGAGATTTCTGATGCCATGCTGCAGCGTTCGTTGGCTTCGTCGACAATCACCAACCGGCCGCTGACCTCGACGCTCTCGAGAACTGCTCCCTCGTCGATTGGCGATACGGTGCGCAGGTCGATAACATCGGCATGGATACCCTCGGCGGCTAGTTTGTCGGCCACTTCGTTACAGCGCAGGACCATGCTCGACATACTGACGATGGTTATATCGCTCCCCTCGCGGGTGAACGCAGCCTGTCCAAAGGGGATTAAATAATCCTCATCGGGGACTTCGCAGCTAGTGTCATAGAGCGTTTTGTGCTCCAAAAATATGACCGGGTCATTATCGCGTATAGCGGTCAGTAGCAGGCCTTTGGCATCGTAGGCGTTACTCGGCATTACCACTTTTAGCCCCGGCACACTGGCGACCAGCGGATGGAGCATGTTGGAGTGCTGGGCTGCGGCACGCATGCCAGCACCGACCATCGCTCGAACCACGATCGGCGTGTCAGTTTTACCGCCAAACATGTAGCGAAACTTTGCCATCTGGTTGTAGATCTGATCAAAGCAAACGCCGATAAAGTCAAAGAACATCAGTTCGACCACGGGCCTCAAACCGGTGCAGGCAGCCCCTGCGGCCATACCGATAAATCCGGCCTCGCTGATGGGCGTGTCGATCACGCGTTCGCGACCAAATTCACCGACCAGTCCTTTGGTGAGCCCAAACACACCGCCAGCAGCATCATCGATGCCGTCGGCTCCCGCGCCGCCGGCGACGTCTTCGCCGATCACTACGACCGTTGCGTCGCGACGCATTTCGCTGTGCAAGGTCTCGTTGATCGCTTCCCTTATTGTTTTAATTGACATCAGAATGTCCCTATTTAGTAGTTGCTATATACATCGGTGAGAAGCTCGCTTGCCGCTGGGAATGGAGCGGCAAAACCCTCTTCCACGGCGCTGTCGATGAGCGTCGCTACCTCGCGATCGATGGCATTTAATTGGCTTTTCTTGAGCAGTTTTTCACTGATGACGCGTTTGGTAAAGATTTTTAGGCAATCGCTGTCGCGCCGCAATCGTTCCAGTTCGCCGTCGCCGCGGTAAAGCTGCGGATCGCCGATAAAATGGCCGTTAAAACGCACTGCGCTGGCTTCGATCGCGGTCGGTCCACCGCCGTTTCGAGCGCGCTCGACGGCTTCTTGCATCGCCGCATAGACGGCGAAAAAGTCCAGCCCGTCGACCCGCAGTGCCGGCATGCCGAAGGCCTCTGCACGGCCCGCTATATCGCCAGAGCCGACCGCGTAGGCAGCGCCTGTGTGCTCGCCGTAGCCATTATTTTCATACATAAAAATGGTCGGTAGTTGCAGTACGACGGCGAGATTCATGGCTTCGAATACGGTGCCCTGATTGGAACCGCCGTCGCCGGTAAAGCTCAGCGAAATATTGTTGGTGCCGAGAGTTTTCGCACTGAGTGCGGCGCCAATTGCCAGTGGTGGGGCACCGCCGACAATCGCATTGGCACCGAGCATGCCTTGATCGATGTCGGCGATATGCATAGAGCCACCTTTGCCGCGGCACAGACCCGTGGCGCGGCCCATGATTTCAGCCATCATACCTTTGACATCGCAGCCCTTGGCTATGCAATGGCCATGGCCGCGGTGGGTGCTGCCGACGTAGTCGTCTTTGGTCAGGTGCATGCAGGCGCCGGTGGCGACTGCCTCCTGCCCGTCGTAGACATGAACAAACCCTGGAATACCTCCCTGTTCAAACTCCACGGTCACACGCTCTTCAAATTCGCGTATGGTCCGCATCGTTCGATAGGCATTTAACAATTGTTCTTCTTGAAGCGCCATGCTTACCCCTTTCTATTGATTTATCTCTGTGTTATCGGTTCGATTATAGCCTTTATCATTTAAAAAACAATCCTGTATGTTTTGGCCGGTAGATGGCATGTTTAGCCGAAATACAGTACCATCTGCGGTTCGTTGGCGGACCGTTTTGTCGCGCAGCAATGGCTTATTCACATTGGTTTAAGGATAGTATAGGTAGCATGGGTAAATTGGAAACTTCGCCAAAAAACGGCGCTAGAAAAAGTGCCGGATGGCAGGCAGAAAAAAGCACCATGATGCAGGTGGCCATTTTGGAGTCGGCCATCGACTGTTTTATCGATCTCGGCTATTCAAATACCACTACCGCCAAAATTGCCGAGTACGCCAAGGTGTCTCGCGGCGCAATGATGCACCATTTCCCCTCGCGGTTGCGGGTCCTGCAAGCGGCCATCGAGTACCTTCACAAAAAACGCCTTCAAGAGTACGACACGCTGATGGCAAATATCGACGCGCCGGATCGGGCGCTGAGTCGTGCGGTGTTTTATGAGTCGGTGCAAATGGCGTGGCGTTATGCCAATTTGCCGTCATTTACGGCTTATCAAGAGATTCTTGCGGCGTCCAGAACCGATCGAGAACTCGCCGAGTTTATGGCGCCGGTGGAACGCGATTTTGAGAACCAGTATCGCGAGCATGCCAAGTCGATGTTTCCCCATTGGTCCGATCTGGGTGAGTATCTGGATCTGGCGATCGATGTAGTGGTGTTTACCACCCAGGGAATGGCGCTCAGCCACATGGTGCAAAATAAAGAGGCGCGGGTCGATAAAATGCTCAACTTTATCACCGACCAGTTACAGCTGATTTATGGCTCTGCGGTTAGCGAGAGCTAGGCGCTCTTTGGGATCTGCCTCAACCGTGGTTGATCAACTGCGGGAAATTTCACAACGGTCAACGATGGCTTGCTGCACTGAGTGATGGGTGTGCGCTGCTCCGCCATGGCGTTCGGCTATTTTTTGCTGGTGATTATGCACCAGCTATGGGTCACCGACTGTTCTTTATTATCTATTGCTTGCCGCCGACTGAGAAGTTTCTGGCCGGCGTTGAGAAAGCAGCTTACCGCCCACTAACTCGGCCAATGACTAGGTCAAGCAATTTATAGGTCAGGCAATGAGACATCGGTCAACCACGCACAAATCAACCAGCCAGTAATGAACTAGCTAGCCAACAACATCAGCGTCACAAACCACCGCTAGGCGGTGGTTGTCTGTGGTGTGTCGGAGTCAATTTTTTCGAGCTTGGCAGGTTCACCGTGATCTAGGGGTACTTTGCGATCCGGGTCAATGCCCATCGAGGTAAGAAAATTGCGGTGCATATTGATCAGCGCCGGTTCGTTTTTACCAAAAGTGGAGAA
>CALGJN010000156.1:0-9719 GCA_937920185.1 uncultured Cellvibrionales bacterium
TAAGGCGCTGGACTGTCGCCAGAAATAGTCCAGCCATAGGTATCGACAAGGGTCGTGCGGGCGGCCACCTGTTTATAGGAGCGCCCCTGCGCACCCAGCTCCACGTTGGAAGAGATTGCCGTTTTGGGGCCACGGGGCAATGCCCAACCGCTC
This sequence comes from uncultured Cellvibrionales bacterium, assembly GCA_937920185.1. Lineage (GTDB taxonomy): Bacteria > Pseudomonadota > Gammaproteobacteria > Pseudomonadales > Porticoccaceae > TMED48. The sequence continues at coordinate 154 of CALGJN010000156.1, forward strand.
AACAGGGCATCATAATTGGCGTTATCTAGGCCCGAGCGGTCTAACATATGGGATGCATCGGTCAGGCTAGAGATATCCCAACCGCCGATATTTTGATTGAAGGCGCTGGCATAATAGAACATCCACTTCATGTCCGTTACCCTGCCTGTGTCCCAGCTGCCGATGTCTTGATTAAAAGCACTGGCATGAATGAACATCCCATTCATGTCAATGACGCTACTGGTATCCCAGTCGGCAATGTTTTGATTGAAGGCGTTAGCGAAAACGAACATCCCATCCATGAGAGTTACATTGCTGGTATACCAATCACCAATATCTTGATTGAAAGCGGCGGCATAAATGAACATTCCCTCCATGGTAGTGACTTTGCGAGTTTCCCAGCCACCGATATGCTGATTAAAAGCGGCAGCGTAAGCAAACATTCCTCGCATATCCGTTACGCTGCTGGTGTTCCAAGCACCGATGTCACGATTAAAAGCCTCGGCGTGATAAAATATTCCAGACATGTCCGTTACGCTAGTGGTATCCCAACCTCCGATGTCTTGATTAAAGGCGTGGGCGTAACTGAACATAAAGCTCATATTGGTCACGCTGCCGGTGTCCCAACCGCCAATATCACGATTGAAGGCGACGGGAAAATACGTTGTGTCCACATGGTCATCCGGATCCACTCCCCCGAACATCTCGCCCATGTCGATCACGCGACTGGTGTCCCAGCTGCCAATATCTTGGTTAAAGGCATAGGCCCGGTAGAATATTTGACGCATGTTTGTCACGCGACTAGTGTCCCAATAACCGATCGCCCCATCGAAAGTGCCGTTATCTTTCAATAACTCAGACATATCGGTGATCTGACCGGTAAACACATTGTAGCTATTGTCACCAAAACTGTAGTCCGTGCCGTCGTGGGTTATCACTTTGTCGATGCCATCGTCGGTAACTACCGCGTCTAGCAGCATCTGCCGGCTCACGATCAGCAAGCCGTCGCACACACCCGCCATGCCTACAGTGTTGATGTTGGCCCTCTGATAGCAACCAGAGAGCACGGTTAAGCCGATACTCGCTGAATCAAGCGCGCGTCCGGCATTGCCTGCCGCGTCTTGATAGCTACCCGCCGCTATTTGCACCGTCACCGCGCCCACTTCACCGTCATTGGGAGTCAAAACAACCGTAAAGGAGGTATTGTCTGCGTTAGCGGTCAAATCTGTGAGTGTGCCTTGGGGGCTGCTGACATCTGCCAACTCAAAACCGGTGACCGCCTCGCTAAACGTGACGGTCAGGGTGCTGGTCTGGTCAAGCTGGATCTCGCTGGCGCTGCTGGTCACGCTCACCGTGGGCGACTGCGTGTCTGCAGGTGTGGGTGTTGGTGTGGGTGCGCCACCGCCACCGCCACCGCAGCCGGTGAGCAAGGCCAATAAGAGAGCAAATATGGGAATCCAATAGGTCAAAGTATCGAGTGTGGATATCCTTTTCATGATTGCTGGTCTCCATGGCAGCATAAACAACTGAGGTCTAACGATTGAATAATCAACTTAGCGTAACACTTAATCAGGTCTTTTGTAATTGGTGACCCGTTGGCGCGGCGCGGTAATTAGCGCGGGCATTCAAAAAATTTGTCGGCAAGACTTATCCACAAATGCTGACGCATGATGCCATAAAGGAGGCTCAAACGAGCTGTCACCCCGCAAATTAGTGCCGTCGGCTGATCATCGATGACCCTCGGGTTATAAGCCTATTTTGGGCGACTTTTCCCCACCACGGTTAACCAAATACGTCGGCACGATCAGCCGTAGGCTTGGGAAGGTAGCCAGGTGACTACTGCCTGCCAGTTAAAAATGATCACCATACCGACCAACTGCAGGGCGATAAACGGCAGCACACCGCGGTAAATAGTGGTCACCTTGATACCCTCTGGGGCCACTCCTTTAAGATAAAAAATCGCAAAGCCCACCGGCGGGGTTAAGAAACTGGTTTGCAAGCACACCGCAAACAGGATGGTAAACCACACCGGGTCAAAGCCAAGGTTCGCCACCACCGGCGACACCAGCGGCAAGACGATCAGCGTCAACTCGATCCAATCGAGAAAAAACCCGAGCAAAAAGGTCACCAATAAAATCGTAATAATGATTCCGGAGGGCTCAAACGGCAAACCCAGCAAGGCGCGTTCGATCAACTCATCGCCACCGAGCCCACGGAGCACCAGCGAAAACGCCGTGGCACCCAACAAGATAGCAAAAATATAGGCGGTGGTGCGGGTGGTTTCTTCGAGAACTTCGCGCGCCGCCGCAAAGCTCAATTGCCGCTTGACCAACGCCAGCACCAAGGCGCCCGCGGCGCCGACACCGGCCGCTTCGGTCGGGGTCGCCAGCCCCATAAAAATGCTGCCCAGTACAGCGAGAATCAACAGCGCCGGTGGCATGATGGCGCTAAATAATGCGCCGACCGCAGCCCAGTCGAGTGGTTCGGTCGCTGCCGCTGGTGCCTTGTTGGGCTGCAACCAGCCGACCATTAGTATGTAAAAGATATACAATCCACCGAGTAGCGCGCCGGGAAATACCGCGCCCAGAAAAAGATCGCCGACGCTCATCGCCATGCGATCGGCCATCAGCACCAGCATAATGCTCGGCGGAATTAATATCCCCAGGGTGCCGACCGCGCAGACGGTGCCGGTGGCCAGCGACTTGTCGTAACCCTGTTGCAGCATCGCCGGCAGACCGAGCAGCGCCAACAACACCACCGACGCACCAATGATGCCGGTGGTGGCCGCCAACAACAGCCCGATAACCGCCACAGCCACAGCAAGACCGCCGCGTAGCGAGCCAAACAGTCGCGCAAAGCTGTTCATCAGATCGCGGGCGATACCCGAGCGATCGAGCAACAAACCCATCAGAATAAACATCGGCAGCGCGACCATCACCCAGTTTTCCATGACGTTCCAAATGCGCTCTACCGTCAGCGAGGTATAGTCCCAGTCGACGCCGGTGGCGAGGTTAAAGTCGGCCTCCAGAACGATCGCCAGCGCGGTGAACATCACCGCCAAACCACCGAGCAACCAAGCCACCGGAAAACCGCTAAACACCAACCCGATAAAGCTGATAAACATCGCGACGGCCAATAGCTCATTCATCGGCATGGGCCAGCTCCTCACGCGGTTGTAAAAACAGAAAATACCAAACCCGCAGCAAGCGCGACAGCGCCGACAACAGCAGTAAGCCAAAGCCAAGCGGCAACACCGCCTTGATCAACCAGCGCAGCGGTAATCCACCGGGTGATGACGACACCTCGCCCAGAGCCCACGATGATTCGACAAAGCGCACGCTAAAAATCAGTATCAGGGCGACAAACGGCAACAACAGCAGGAGGATCCCGTAGAGCTCTATCCATGCCTTGGTGGGATCGCTAAAATTTTCGTGCAGCACGTCGACGCGAATGTGCGCATCCGCCTGATAGGCGTAGCTCATGCCGAGCAAAAACCCAACCGAGTAAAGGTGCCACTGCAACTCTTCCAGTTCGATGCGGCCCTGATTAAACACGTAGCGCAGCATCACGTTGCAGACGATCACCGCCAGCAGCACAAACCACACGAACGACAGGCCACGGCCGAGGCGTTCGAGCCATCTATCGATCCAGCGCGATGCGGGTGTATGGGGCAGATAGGGCTTGGCCACTAAAAATCTCGCGGCAGGTAGGCGCGAGATTTCCACTGCGCATAGGTGCGGCGAAACGCGCGCTGAGACTGCAAGATTTCGGCGAAGTCGGCGTCCTTTAGCGCCTCTTCTTCGAGGATTTGTTCGGTCACTCGGTTGAGTTCTCTAAGCACCGGTTCAGAGAGGCTTTCAGCGCTTACGCCAATCGCGGGAAACCCCTCTATTACCGCACCCTGACGAGCCTCAGCGTCTGCCAAACTGCGCGTCACCCCAGCGGTACAAGCCATCTCCAGCAGCGCCTGATCGGCGCTCGACAAGCGCCGCCAAACCTCGAGGTTGACGACCAAATGCAATGCCGTAAACGGCTGATGCCAACCGGGGTAGTAGTTGAACTTGGCGACCCGGTTAAACCCCAGCGCCTGATCGACGATCGGCAGGGCAAACTCGGTGGCATCGATCGCGCCCTTCTCCAGCGCCTGAAAAATCTCACCGCCCGGCAGCATGGTAACGCTGGCACCGAGGCGTTCCAAAACGCGACCACCCAACCCGGCAAAGCGAATTTTTAGGCCGCGCAAATCCTCCAGCGAGTTGATCTGGCGCCGAAACCAGCCGGCGGTTTCAGGACCTGAGATACCACAGAGTATTGGGTGGATGGCGTGTTTGAGATACAGCGCTTCGGTGAGCCTGCGGCCATCTGCCTCGTACCACCAGGCGGTATACTCCCACGGCTCCATGCCAAAGGGCACCGCAGAGACCAGCGGCGATGCCGAGATTTTGCCCTGATCGTAACCGAGCCAAGTATAGCCCGCGGCGACTTTGCCATCGCGCACCGCGTCGGTGATCGCAAACGCGGGGACAATCTCGCCCGGCTCGAAAAGTTTAAGTTGCACCGCGCCGTCGCTGGCAGCGCGAATAATCTCCGCGACATAGATCGGATTCTCGCCAATCACCGGCATGCTGGTCTGAAAGACAATCGGCACTCGCCAGTCTATCCGCGCCGGTACAGCGCCGTCGAATGCAGGCGCGCGGTGGTCGGCAACGGCCACATTATCGATCGGCCGAATCGCCAAACTGCCGATCAAACCGACCACAAAAGCGCTACCCACCGCGATCAATGCCGCCCGATTAGATATACCTAGACGCGCCATAAGCTTCCCCTCAAAGGCCAATCATACACTGTCGATAAAAACCAAGAAAGGGAGGCGCTGGGGCAGATACAGGGCAGCGATAGTGAGGTGTTAAGAACCGCCTCCATCGGTGTGCCCTACCTGCTCGATCGCGTTGTATGGCGGACCTCGAAAATAGCCGAGACGGGTCAATAATTGCGTCTTTTGACGATTGCATCTTGTGCAGAGTGTCTGGCGTTTAATCAGCCATCAGCGTGGCGTCACTGATAGTACCCGTCACGGCACTCATATAGCACTAGTAAAAAACTCACAAAGTGCGTGCAGTGCGCTTACCGTGGCCGTCCCGAACCAACGCGTGGCGTCATTCAACCGCAAACGCATCGCGGGTTAGATTTTCCAACCGGTTGTCGGGGTGCAAAATAATGTTGTCCTCGATGCGAATGCCCCCATAGGGCGTATAGTCCTCCACCGCGCGCCAATTGATGCAATGGGCATAATTCCCAGCTTTGAGCTTGTCCAAATAGGCGGGAATAAAATACAGCCCCGGTTCGACGGTATGGACCTGATTGGCCACCATCGGTGCTGTGGCGCGCAAGTTGGGGTATTTTTCAGGCGGCGCAAGCCTGTCGCCCTGCGCATTGGCCATCTGACCGCCTTTATCGTGAACGTTCGCGCCCAGATGATGGCCCAGACCATGGGGGTAAAAATAGCCGGCAATGTCGGCCGCAACCGCCTCCTCCAACGACAGCCTTAATACGCCAAATTCGATCAGTACCTCGGCGATCATGCGCTGTGACAAGGCGTGTATATCCGCCGGATTACGACCAATACCGCCCTCGGCGCAAAGCTCTAACTGCTTGACGTTCATGCATTTGATCATCGCCGCAAAATCGCCACCCGCGTGGTAAGCATAGGTGCGGGTGATGTCCGAGGCGTAGCCGTTGAATTCAACGCCGGCGTCGATCAAAAAACTGCGCGGAGTCTGGGGTTGTTTGAACAGATTGTGGTGATGCAATACCGCGGCGTGTTCGTTCACGCCAACGATCATGCCGTAGGGCATTTCGCTCTCGCGACTATCGCAGGCAGCCAGATAAGCCGCGGCAATCTGCACCTCCGACGCGCCCGCCAAAAAAGCCTGTTGAGCCGCCCGATGGGCTGGTACTGCTCGGCGGTTGGCCTCGCGCACGCACGCCTGCTCGTAGTGGGTTTTACCCAGCCGCTGGTAATCGATCTGGTCGATAACGGCCTGAGGATTGTGCTGTTCAGCCGGCATGCACAGCTCGTTGGTTTCATTGATCAAGGCGCTATTGCCCGTTGCTAGGTGTTGCAACACCTGGTCGACGGTCTGGTATTCAACGATCTCAAAGGCCTGTTCAAAACCCTCGGGCAAGCGCTCCGGTGCGGTGTGCCAGATGTCCTCCACGGCGAGTAAAAACAAGCGGGGCTTGCTTGCCGTCGCATCGATCTGAACATAACAATCGGCCCGAGTGGTCAGGGGCAGCCACTCGCGAAAATATGGATTGGCTGTGAATGCGTAGGCCATATCATCCTGAAATTGCATTTTATTTGACCCCGAACCGATGACCATTTCACGGTAGCCCGTGGCCGCCAAAATGGCCTGAAAGCGCGACATTTTTTCGGCCACGTGACGCTGGTAGAGTTGTGCTAAGCCATCGGCATAGGCGTGCGGATTTGTTACCGAAAGCTGTGCATCGAGCGCGTGAAAAGTATTCATAAGGCGGTGCTCTTGTACCCAGCGCTGGGCAATGCAAAATCCGACCATTTAGACCACTGCAAGGCGGATTGCCTTTGCGCGGATATAAGGGTCGAATGTTCGGTTAAATAAGTTCCCATCTGCGTTCCCTAATCAGCTTTTCTTTAAGCCTGCTAAAAGACATTGCCCGCTGCACAATGCCAAATTATGCATATCCAATACACCCTCGGCTGGCAATTTTTGGTCCACCGACAATCGCCCACTAAAACGACCAACCGAAAAACCTTAAACGTTGATTGTTGATTGTTGATTGTTGTCCGCACTAGATCGATTTAAACAGATCATTAAAGCGCTCGCGCAGGCGGTTTTTTTGCACCTTGCCCATGGTATTGCGCGGTAACTGCTCGATCGCAATCACCTTTTTGGGCACTTTATAACCTGCAATCTGGGCCTTGAGCGCAGCAATAATCGCCGCTTCGTCAGGTTGGTCCTGACCGCCATGGTAAATCACCACGGCGACCACGGCCTCGCCAAAATCAGCGTGGGCAATGCCAATCACCGCCGACTCACGGATTCCATCGAGGCTGTCGATCACCAGCTCAACCTCTTTTGGGTACACGTTGAGCCCACCGCTAATGACCATATCTTTGGCTCGCCCGACGATGGACACATAGCCGCGCTCGCACCGGGTGCCCTTGTCGCCGGTGGTAAAAAACCCATCATCACCTAAGTCCTCTGCGGTCTTTTCGGGCATGCGCCAGTAACCTTTAAAGACATTGTCACCACGAACCTGAATATCGCCTATTGCACCACCGTGAACCGGCGCACCCTCGGCATTGACTACCCGTACCTCAACACCCGGCAGTGGCAATCCGACGGTACCGGCGCGGCGCTCTCCCACCAGAGGATTAGACGTGTTCATATTGGTCTCGGTCATGCCATAACGTTCCAAAATCGACTGCCCGGTTCGATCTAAAAATTGCTCAAAAGTGTCGGCTAATAGGGGCGCAGAACCCGAGATGAACAGTCGCATGCGGGACGTTAGCGTGTGGTCGAACTGATCGCTCGCCAACAGTCGCGTGTAATAGGTTGGCACGCCCATCATCACCGTGCAGTTGGGCAGTTGCTCAAGCACCTGTTGAACGTCAAAATCCTTTAGCCAACGCATACTAGCGCCGCTTAAAAAGGCGCATCCGAGGGCCACAAACAGGCCGTGAACGTGAAAAATCGGCAGCGCATGCAACAACACATCGTCCTGACTAAAGCCCCATGCCTCAACCAGACACTCGGCGTTGCTGCGCAGGTTCAGATGGCTGAGCATAATCCCCTTTGGCACGCCGGTGGTGCCAGACGAATACAACAGCGCGGCGAGGTCATGATCCGTCCTTTCGATCACACCGAACTCGGCAGCCGCATGCTCTGCGCCATCTGGCAGGCTGCCACTACCGTCAGCGTTCAGCGTCAGCAGATGACCGACAGAGTGTTTTTGGCACAGCGCGGCCATGCGTTGTTGGTCGCTGCCATCACAGACCATCAGCGCCGGCTCGGCATCGCTCAAAAAATAGTCTAGTTCTGCGTCCTTGTAGCCGGTATTCAGCGGGTGAAACACAAAGCCGGCGCGTAAACAGGCGAGATATAGGTACAGCGCACGCGGGGATTTAGCCACCTGAACCGAGACCCGATCGCCGATCTGAATACCCAGATCGGTCAAATAACGCGCCAGCCGCGCTGATTCACGCGCCAGATCGGCATAGGTAATGCTCGATTTATCCGCCAGCACTAGCGCGGGTTTATCGCCAGCACGGTCAAATTGTTTCTGAAAGTGGTGGTATAAGTTGCCGTTGGTCTGGGTCATAAAATCCTCAGCTTGTATTGTAACTCGACCGCTCGATCTTGGGGGCTGGGTCTGTGCGGCGAATTTTTGCGTTATCCAATCACAGTCCGAACGATTAAAAACAAAAGAGAGGGCGCCAGTAAACAGCCCACCCCAGTATAAAAAGTCGCCGTCATCGCGCCATAGGGCACCAATTTGGGGTCGGTTGCCGCCAGGCCACCGGCGACCCCGCTGGTGGTACCCATCAACCCGCCGTATACCATCGCCGATTGAGGATTGTTGAGGCCGATCGAGTTGGCGACCCAAGGGGTGCATATCATCACCAAAATGGATTTTACCAGTCCAGCGGCAATACTCAGCGCGATTACCTCAGAACTGGCGCCAAGTGCTGTGCCGGTCACCGGACCGACGATATAGGTCGCGGCGCCCGCGCCAATGGTGGTAATGGCAACGGCATCGCGATAGCCAAAGGCGTGCGCCACCAGAGCGCCCACCACAAACGACAGCACCACCCCAATCACAACCGACAAGGCGCCGACCCAACCAGCTTTTTTAATCGCGGTGAGATCGGCACCGTAAGCGGTGGCTATAATGGCGAAGTCGCGGAGCATCGAACCGCCGAGCACCGCCAACCCGCTAAACATCGCTATATCAGCCAGACCTTTGTTGCCGCCGGTATAGAGCCCACCGAGGTAGGCGAGACCCAAGCCAATCGCAATGGCGATGGCGGAACCGTGAACGTAGCCACGGGTAACATGTTTAGACAGCCAATACGACAGCCAAGTAATCAGTCCGACGAACAAAAAAGCCGCCACCAAACCCTTGTCGACAAGCAGCTCAACCCACATTGAATCATTCATCATTGGGTCTCGCTATCGGCGTTGTCATCAACTCCTAAGCGCGAAATTAGCGGTATGGCGGCAAAGCTAACAGCCACCGCCAGCGCACCTGCGATAACTGCAAGCCAGCCACTCGATAGCGCGGCCAACACATTCTGTTTTGCCGCCATGGCGACCACAATCGGTATATACATCGCACTCCAAAAATAAATGCCCGACTCGGACACGGCGTTTAAACGGAACTTTTTACTGCTCAGATTAGACAGCAAAATGAGCAGCAGCATGGCAATACCCACGCCACCAACGTTTGCCTCTACGCCGAGTAATCCACCGAGCAAATTGCCCGCATAGGTACCCAACAACATGCAAAATGATAGCAGCGCGACGCCATATACAATCATGATT
>CALGJN010000157.1:0-2698 GCA_937920185.1 uncultured Cellvibrionales bacterium
CTTGGGCTTTATTCATCGACCAGCCCGAGGTGATGATCGCCGCCCGAGGCGATATCACGTCTATTTTCGGTTCGATATATGTAACGTCGGAAAAGCCCTGATCGAATAAATTCTGCCAAAAAGCTTTTATCGCAGCACGACCAACAAAGCGCCCAAACGGAGCCGCGATCATTTCGGCATGGGCTTCATAGGCATCCGCACACTGCTGGGCGTTGCCCGCATTAAAGCCATTTACCCAGCCTGCGCTTGCCGCCCATACGGCTTTTTTTACCTTTGCCTGCACGTCGCCGGCGATCGGCTGTTGATTGTCTCGGGTATTCGCGAACAGCGCGCCATGACCTGGGATGATCCAGTCGACGGTTGCGGCGATCTTTTTACGCGAGAGCAACATCGCGTCTTTGTCATAACCCAGCGGATCGTCTTTCGGAAAGTACTCCGGTGCCCACCAAAGGTGGGTCAAGGCGTAGACCCCCTCGGCGGTAGCAACGATTAAACTGGCGTCTTCACTGGTGTGCCCGGGCGTGCGCACAACGGTAATACCCGGCGCTATCACGAAGTTGTCGGGGTGATCTGTCCAAATGTCGTGCTGATAGCTCGCCCAGTGATCGACCAAGACCGCATTGGGGAATAGACCCAGTTGGGTGTTGTGGTCTGGGTGGTGATGGCTGATAAAAATATGGGTGATATCGTCCGGGGTTAGGCCTCGCAACGCCAATTCGGCTAGAATTTTCGGCCAAGCGCCTTTAGCGGCCATTCCAGGATCGGCGATGAGATAAGTGTTTTTACCTTCCACCAGCGTGACCGTGCTGCCGACTTTACGCTTACCGCTATCGGTTGCGCCGGGTAAAAATTCATAGCCGTCAATGGGTGTTACATAGCCGTTGTGGAGCACTGATACCCTGTTGCCCGCGATGCTAGCCGAGGTCGCAACCAGAGCCAAAATAAACCATACAAATAGGAGTTTTGTGCGCATTTTCTGTCCTTAGATAATGTGAATACAAGCTTGATTATGACGCATTTGGCGGATAAAGTCAGCGCGCTATAAACTACCTACAAAGGTCAGCCTAACCGCCGTTGCACGGTACACTGTCGATGATGACAATTAAAAATCCATCGCCACTGGCTCCACGTTTATAAACGCCGAAGAGGTCAATTCGCTGCGCAGGCGCTCTATGCGCGTGGCCCCAAGCCCGAACGGTTGGGGATAGAAAATAAATCATTTGCGTGCTCAGCTAAAGCAAACAATCTGAGTCCAAGGCGATACAGTACTGGAGGCGACTTTGCTAGATAGTGCGCATGGTTAGAGCGCATCGCAACGCTGTCAGTCGCGCTCGTCCAGCCAGGCCATCTGGATCGCTTCGAGCACTTTTTCACCACAGCGTTCGGCCTCGCCAACAAAGCCGTCCAGCGCCATAACCCATTTTCGTAGGTCGACAAAGTTAACGTATTGTGGATCGACGTCGGGGTGCGCGTCACACAGTTCAATAGCAATGTCGTTGATATCGGTCCAATCCATGCGGATGACTCCGGTCAGTGGCGTTCAGACACCATGTTAATCGTATATTTGGGAATTTCAACGATCAAATCCTTGTCGTCCACCAACACCTGACAACTGAGTCGCGAATCGGGGTCAACCCCCCACGCCTTGTCGAGGTAGTCATCTTCTAATTCCTCGGCTTCGGGTAGATCGTCGTAGCCCTCGCGGATATGCACATGACAGGTGGTACAGGCGCACGACATCTCGCAAGCATGCTCTATGTCGAGGCCATTGCGCAGCGCCGCCTGACAGATGCTCTCGCCTCGCTCGGCCTCGACCACTGCGCCCTCGGGACAAATTTCGGGATGGGGTAAAAATACGATACGTGGCATAATTAGTCCTGATCTATTTCGTCGAGGGTGTGCCCTGCGAGGGCGGATTTTATACTGCTGTCCATGCGCAGCGCGGCAAACGATTCACTCGCCTTGCCGACCGCTTCGATTTGCTGCGCTAGGGTACGATGTTCACTACAAGCGCGCCGCAAATCGCGCAATTCAGCCACCGCAACCCGCAAGCACTGGGCCTGACTGTTGCTCAGCATGTGTGCATCTCGGTCGAGGGCGGCGGTTAAGTCGCCAATCATGCGATCGGCCTCCACCTGCTGCTCGCGCAGCGCCCGTGCTGCCATATCGTCGCGGGCATGACTGTAAGAGTCTTTGAGCATCTGCGTGATCTCGGTCTCGGCCAACCCATAGGACGGCTTGACCTCGATGCGCGATTCGACCTCACCGACCAGTTCGCGCGCGGTGACGCTGAGCAGTCCATCGGCGTCGACCTGATAGGTCACGCGAATTTTTGCGGCACCGGCGACCATTGGCGGGATATCGCGCAGCTCGAAGCGCGCCAGCGAACGGCAGTCGTCGACCAGTTCGCGCTCGCCCTGCAGTACGTGGATGGCCATCGCCGTTTGGCCATCTTTAAAGGTTGTGAACTCCTGCGCTTTGGACACCGGAATGGTAGTGTTGCGGTGAATAATTTTCTCGATCAACCCGCCCATGGTTTCGATTCCCAGCGACAGCGGTATGACGTCGAGCAACAGCAGATCGTCACCCGACTGATTGCCGACCAGCACCTCGGCCTGCAACGCAGCACCCTGCGCCACCACCAGATCGGGATCGAGATTGGCGCGCGGAGAGCGGCCAAAAAAATCGCCCACCTTAG
>CALGJN010000158.1:0-1218 GCA_937920185.1 uncultured Cellvibrionales bacterium
CTACCCGAATACGAATTTATCGGCGAGTTGAGTTTATCGGGAAATCTACGCGCGGTCGGCGCCATACTGCCAGCAGCCATCGCCTGCGGTGCCCGCGGCAAACGTCTCTGGGTCGCCGAGGGCAACGCCGAGGGCGCCGCGCTGGTCGACGGTCTGTGCGTTTTGCCAGCAGCGCACCTGCTGAATATTTCCGCCCACCTGTACGACCGAGAAAAAGTAGCCCCATGGCAGCGATGCCAAGATCCGACAACGCTCGAAGACAATTCCCTCGACGCTGTGATTGGCCAGCAACAGGCAAAGCGGGCGCTAGAAATCGCCGCCTGCGGTGGCCATCATCTACTGTTTTTTGGGCCGCCTGGAACCGGTAAAACTATGCTTGCAAGTCGCTTACCTGCAATACTACCGCGACTGTCGAATGCTGAAGCCCTGCAGGTTGCCGCGATTTATTCGGTCGCGGGCAAGACATTGCCGAGCGCGCTCAATGCACGCCCATTTCGAGCACCCCATCACAGCGCATCCGCCGCCGCCTTGGTCGGTGGCGGCAGTCATCCGCGACCCGGAGAGATTTCATTGGCCCATTTTGGCGTGCTGTTTTTAGACGAACTACCCGAATTTTCTCGCAGCGTACTCGAATTACTCCGCGAACCGCTCGAATCTGGCGAGATCAGGCTGTCCAGAGTGGCCGCACAAATCTGTTATCCAGCCCGGTTCCAGTTGTTGGCCGCCATGAATCCCTGCCCTTGTGGCTATTTGGGCAGCCGACAATGCCATTGCAGCCCCGACCAAATAAAACGCTATCGAGACAAGATCTCGGGGCCCTTATTGGATCGAATCGACCTGCAGGTCAACGTTTTAGCTATCGACAAAAAACAACTAACGCACCCGCAAACCGCACCGCATCAAGCAGATAGCGCCACAATGCGGCGCCAAATCAACGCCGCGCGACAACGACAGTTACAGCGACAAAACTGTCTCAACAGTCGCCTAGACGCCGAGAGCTTGCGGCAATACTGTCCCCTCGACCGCTCGCAAACTCAACTGATGCACCGCGCCATCGATCATTATCATTTGTCGACTCGCGGTTATTACCGCGTGTTGCGCGTGGCGCGAAGTATCGCCGACCTAGCCGGCGATCAAACACCTCGCTCAAACCACTACCAAGAAGCGCTGAGCTATCGCATCGCGCCTAGCTGAAAGGCCCGCACAAGCGTTACTTTG
>CALGJN010000159.1:0-17522 GCA_937920185.1 uncultured Cellvibrionales bacterium
TGTATCTGCAAGACGGGTAGGGCTTAACCCCGAGGGTCATAGTTTCCCAGGCCTCGCCGAGGCGATCAACCGCCGTGTCTAGGTTGGCATCGCTGCTGTAATTGTTAAAGAAACCCCACTCACCCTCGATCGATTGCGCTGGACCCACATAGCCCTCGCGGGCAAAAAAAGCCGCCATCAATCCGTTTTGCGCGGCTTGGCCAACGTGCAGTCGCTTAGTCCAGGCACCGTCCTTGAGAAACTGCATAGCTCCGGCGGTCTGACTGAGGGCAATACCGAATGCCGAGACGGTTTGAGCATCGGATAATTTAAGAATTTTTGCTACCGCAGCCACGGCGGCAAAAATGCCGCAGGTTGCGGTTGGATGAAAGCCCCTGATGTAGTGGTCCGCCGCGCCGACCGCTTTACCTAGACGAACGTGTATTTCGTAGCCTACCACGCAGGCGGTGATCAGGTCGCGCCCAGATGCACCGACCATTTCAGCCGCGGCAATCGCCGCCGGGACGATCGGTGCGCTGGCGTGAATCGATGCCTCGGCATGGGTATCGTCAAAGTCCAGCGAGTGTGCCAGGGTTGCGTTAATTAGCGCGGCAGTAGCGGGAGCATAGGTCGCAGTGTCGCCAAATACGTGGCAAGCGCCGTGATCTAGGCCAAGCTTGCCAACCGCCGCCAGCATACTGGGTGTCGACTCCGAATCGTGGCGCGCCCTGATGATAATGCCGACTGTATCGAGTATTAACAGTTTGGTGCGCTCGACGACCTCGGTTGGAATCTTATCGTAGTTGGTTTGCACACAGAAATCGGCCAGAGTTTGAGTCGTGTTCTCCATTCCTACAGGCTCCTGTTGGGCTTATCGAGATAATTCATTGTTCGGCCTTGGCGGCATATCGATGCCGAAGTGGCGCTTGAGAATGTCGGCGATGTTTTCATAACAACAGCCGTAGCGCACTACTTCCAGAGTTTCGACATTGAGCAGGGTCGACGACATGCCTTGATGGGTGTATTTGACCGGCCCATAATTGACCACCATATCGGCGGCGTCTTTAATTTCGTCTTGGATGTCTTCAACGCGAAAGCGCGTGCCGGTGGTTGAGACGTTTGCCGACGAACCAAAGACTAATTTATTGGCGGCAAAAATCAGGCGGGTTATTTCCGCGTGAAACTTGCCAGCGTTGGTGAGCATGGCAAGCGTATCGTCCACCGTGCTGCGGTCGTAGAGTTCTTGGTTGATGCTATTAAACAGTTCGTGTTCGGGATTGCACGGCGCGATGATACCCAGCGGCAGGTCGTAGTCCTCGACGATCGCCGAGACGATCTCGCTACCGCGAGAGCTAACCACATGCAGGGCCTTGTGATGATCCATGTTGCCGATAACCGCATTGTATTTGGTATTGGCGCGCTTTTTGGTGTTAAAAATGTGCATGACCGAGTCGAACGAACCACCGAGAAAGGCATATCCCACGTCCATCGGCAGGATGCAGGTTCCACCATTTTGCAAAATGTGAAACGCCTTTTGGGCGTCGCCTTGTATGTCTAAAACACTCATGGTTGTCTCCCTTTAAAAGCTGTACACAACCGAACATTGCCCTGCTGCAGGGCAATGTCGGATTTTTACTAACCTGGTTATCTAACCGCGCGTCGACGTTTTGAAAAGTCGGGTGCAACTGGCGCGGGTAGACCAGTTTCCGCAAAACAATTTGCTCTCAACGTTTCGATTGAACCACCGAAGTTAAAGATCTTGCCGTCGTCGGTGTGCTCGACGGTTTTATCTTTGCGCAGCGCCGCAGTTGCTACCTCATCCACGGCATCGCCGTCGATGACCACGCCGTAGGAGTCTCTGGCAGCCTCTGGGCTGACCAATCCATACTGAACATCTTGCAGGACGCGATCGGTCTCGCGGGTCAATGGATCGCCGACGCCACCACCGCCCCAGGTGTTGAAGAACAGCGTGTCGCCGCTATTGACCTGAAACAGATCGCACTTCGACGGCAGAAATTCTACGCTGCCATCGGCGCGAACCAGCTCTTTGGTGCTTCTCTGTCCCGGCATCGCCCCGTTGACTCCCCATGGGTAGGTCAGCCAGCGATCGTCATGCACTGAAATTTCGCCGTCCTCGAGGAAGTGGTAGCCCATGCGGATGCCGTTGCCACCGCGATGGTAGCCAGCGCCGCCAGAATCGATGATGCACTCAAAGGTTTCAATCCGTAACGGAAAATAGGCCTCGAGGAACTCATTTGGGACATTTTTAAAGGCCGGCCAAAGCGAGTGACCATCCGGTCCATCCCCCACCGGTCGTGCCGGAATGCCGCCAAAACCAATTTGGTAGAGTTGGTACCACTCGCCATTCTTGTCGTACCCGGAGTACATAAAGTGGGGACTATCTGAAAAGCCAGCGCCGCACAAAAAGTCGGGATTTCCCTGACCCAGAAGGCCGCTGAGCACGTCAAAAATTCGCCCCAGCGCATGGGTTCGGCAGGACAGCGCACCGGGTCTGATCGGTTTCAACAAACTGCCCTCGGGAATGCGAACATCCACGTAGTCATAAAAGCCATCGTTGAACAGAATCTGCGGGTCAAACGCTGAAATCATAAAGGTTCCGCAGAACATCTTGAACATTTCCTCGTTCAACAAAAAGTTGATCGACCCGGGGCTCTGCGGGTCGGTTCCGTCGAAATCAAAGATTACGATTTCACCTTCACGCCACATTGAGCACTTGATTTTATAGGGGCCCGAACCCAGAGCATCGTCGCAGATGTAGTCTTCAAAGGATTGCTTTTCCTCGGGAATCGTATCCATGATTAACTGCCGCATAGCGCGGCAATTGCGTTCCAGCAGAGCATCCAATGCCGAGTAGAACTCATCGTCGCCAAAGCGCTCGGCCATCTCGATACAGCGGCGCTCAGCAACCGTACAGGCGGCGATAATGCCCTTGAAGTCCGCCTGATTCCAATTTGGCATGCGTGAATTTCGGATGGCGATCTTGATCAGGTCTTCCTGGAGTTCGCCCTTGCGGAAAATTTTCACCGGGGGAAAGGCAACGCCCTCCTCGAAGATTTCTCGCGCTTCATTGGGCAGCGACCCTGGCACGCGACCGCCAACATCGGTCAGATGGCCAAAGTGCGCAGCCCATGCCATATGCCGGCCATCTTTGAATATTGGCTTGATCACCAGATAGTCGTTTAGGTGGCTAATGGCGCCGCCACAACTGTATGGATCGTTTGTGAAGATCATGTCGCCCTCTTCGAGCGTGCCCTCAAAACCCTCCATAAAACCGTGAATAAATGATCCAAATTGGCCGACGACCATTTTGCCATCGGCATTGGCAATCATTGGAAAGGCATCACCCTGCTCGCGAATTCCCGGCGACATTGCGGTTCTAAACAGCGTGGCATCCATCTGTTCGCGGGTATTTCTCAGCGCGCTTTCAATGATATCTAAAGTGATCGGGTCGACATCGATCAGCTTGAAAGGCGTGTTGTTGGTTTGAATTATTTTCTCGTGCATGTCTAGTAGCTCCCAATCTTAAGCGGTTGGCGATAGAAGAAGGTTTCTTCGACTATCGACTTCGGCTTTGTGGTCAGGGAACACAACCGAAGTTGCGTCCATTTCTGTGATGACTGCCGGGCCGTAAACTATGTGCCCTGGCTCGAGTTTAGCGCGCTCATAAACCTTAGCCGCATGCATTGCGCCGTTGTGAAAGATCTCATGATCCATGACTTTTGCATCGTCGACGGTTGCATCGGATCTGCCGGTTGTCTCAGACAGCTCCAACTGCGAAGGAGGTCCCAGAACAATGGCGCGCAAGTTTACAAACTCCTTTTCGCCGTCTATTCGAAAGGTAAAAAGTTGCTCGTGCAAATCATCAAAGTCGTTGGCAATCTGGTCAAAGTTGCCTGACTGGATGTCTTGCATCGAAACTGGAATGGTCAAAACTAGCCCCTGTCCAGAATAGCGCACGTCTATTTCGTGTTGGGTTTGCAGGTGATCTTTGTCCAAGCCGCTGGTCTCGTTGCTATCTGAGGACAGCAGTCCTTCGGAGGCGGTGGTTTCAAGCGCGTTGAATTCAGCCAGTAACTTTTCGTGGTCGGCATTGCCCATGTTGACGATGATCGATTTTGAGGCCTCGTTTCTGAGCCGGGTGGTGGCGTCGCCGTAGGCGCATAAAATGCCCGGGCCGGGGGGTATTATTACCGGCCATGACTGGGTCAGCGCACCTAGCGCATTGGCGTGCAAGGGGCCGGCTCCACCAAATGCCATTAGCGAGAAATCTCGAGGATCATAGCCTTTCTCAACAGACACTAGGCGCACCGCGCCAAACATCTTCTCGTTGACGATTTTTACAATTCCCTCGGCCGCCTCGTGCAGGCCAAGGCCCAGCGCATCTGCGACCTTTTGAACCGCTTGTTCGGCAAGGTCTTTGCGAATGTCCATATCTCCGCCGAGCTTCTGCTGCTGGGGTAGATAGCCGAGCACCACGTTGGCATCGGTTACCGTGGGTTCTTCGCCGCCCTTGTTGTAGGCTGCCGGTCCCGGTTGGGCACCTGCCGATTCTGGGCCGACGCGCAGTGCGCGGGTCAGCTCCGGAACGTGGGCGATGGAGCCGCCTCCAGCGCCGATGGAACGCACGTCCAGCGCGCTGGCGCGCACCGTCACATCGCCTACTGTGGTATCCCGTCGAACCAGCGCCTGACCGTTCTCAATCAGCGCAACGTCGGTCGAGGTGCCGCCCATATCGAAGGTAATGATATTGTTGATGCCGGCCTGTTCGCCTACCCAAATGGCACCTGAAACACCACCTGCAGGACCACTCATCAGCATATACACTGGGAAGTCCATGGCCGATGTGGCGGTGGCCAGTCCGCCATCTGATCGCAGGATCGACAGGCTGGCGCCGTTCATTCGCTTGTCAAATTCTGTCTGTAGGTTGGAAATGTATTTGCTAACTTCCGGCCTGACGTAGGAATTCGCCACCGTGGTCACCGTTCGCTCGTACTCTTGTAGCTCCGGAATCACCTCGCTAGAAATCGATGTCGGAATGTCGGGCATGACTTCGGCGACGATGTCGCGCACGCGCTTCTCGTGTTGGTCGTTGGTAAAACTGTTGATCAAGCAGATGGTAATCGCTTCGATGCCTTTGCCGTCAAACGAGGTCAAGGCTTCTCTAAGTTGCGATTCGTTGAGTTCTCTGACCACCGAACCATCTGCGCCCATGCGTTCATCGACTTCAATGCTGCAGTCCAAGGGGGCGAGGGGAGGGGTCTTTTGATAGTACAGCCATCCCCCCAAACCACCTGGCACGTAGGAGCGAGCTATTTGCAACACCTGCCCGTAACCCTTGGTGGCGATGAGACCCACTTTTGCCCCGCGACCGGTGAGGATCGCATTGGTGGCCACCGTTGTACCATGGGTAACAGCTTCAATTTCACTGAGATCCGCGCCCGCCAATTGGCAAGCTTTTATGATGCCATTTAATACGCCTTGAGAGCTATCCTCCGGGGTAGACGGCACTTTGGAAGTAAAGAACTTGGAATTTTCCATGTCCACCAAAAGCACGTCGGTAAACGTACCACCCACATCCACACCAACTTTATACATTTAAACCCCTCCTAAAACGAAAATAGATTCGACAATCGATATAAATAACTTGTAATAATCGTTATGATTCTTTTTTATGTATTCATCGTCAATGATCCAGACTAATAAATCAAGCCAGATTTTGTTGCCAAATGAAAAAAAAGTCTTCCATAGCACGTTATCGAGAAATTTCGCAGATCATCCTTAGCGATATTGAAAAGGGAATCTGGCAGGTGGGCGATCAATTGCCCTCGGAACAGGCGCTGTCTGAAAAGTTTTCAGTGAGCCGTTTCACCATCCGTTCTGCGCTGGATGATTTGCAGAATCGGGGCATGATTAGCCGCCGCCGCCGCCTCGGAACCATCGTTACCTCTGCAAAGCCGATCGAGCTGATGATTCAGGAAGTTCGCTCGGTGGACGAGTTGTTTCAATACCCCGAAAACACCCAGCGAGAGATTTTGCAGTCGGTCAACTTGGTGCCCGACGTTACGCTTGCGAACTTTCTGCAGTGCGATGTCGGCAGTCGTTGGACTAAAATCGAAACCATCCGTAGAACCCACAAGAAAATAGCGGTGTGCCTCACAGAGATTTATGTACCGCGAGCCTACAACCGCGTTCGCGACCTTATTAGCAAGACCAGCAGTCCGGTTTTCAAGCTCATCGAGGAAAACTTTGCCGTCGAAGCAATGGAAATTAACGCTGAAATACTCGCCGGCAGCGTCAGTCAGGAGCGCGCTAAGCTGCTGGGTGTCGAGCCGAACAGCGCGTCGCTGATCATGGTGCGGCGCTACCGCGATGCACAGGGCAAGCTGCTGGAGGTTTCCGTCAGCGAGCACCCGGCGAGTCGATTTACCTATTCGTTTAACCTAAGTTACAGGAGATAACCCTCTCGTGAACCAACAGCAAAACAACCTCAGTCGAAACAGTCCCGAAAGCCGGCGCAGTTTTTTGTTTGTACCGGGCAATCATGCCGATAAAATTCGCAAAGTGTTCAGCTATGGCGCCGACGCGGTGATCCTCGATTTGGAAGATGCCTGCGCCGCGCGCGATAAACCGGCCGCTCGCCAGACGGCTGTCGACGCGCTAAAGGCAGGGGAGGGCTCGCTAGGTTACATCCGTATCAATGCGATCGATACCGAGTATTGCTTTCGCGATCTCGATGCTATCGTTGGGCCTTGGTTGGACGGGGTGGTATTGCCAAAACTGGAGCGCCCGGAAGAGTTGTATGCGATCGACTGGGCGCTGTCGGAATATGAGCGCGAGCGTGGACTGGAGGTCGGATCGATCGATTTAATGCCAATCATCGAAACTGGTTACGGCATGAAAAATCTGGATAAAATCTGCGCGGCGCCAGGGCGGATGAAGCGCTTTTCATTCGGCGCAGGTGACTTTACTCGCGATGTTGGCATTAAGTGGAGCGCCGATGAAACCGAGCTTGGTTACGTTCGCGGGCACATGATTTTAAGCGCTCGGGCCCACGGGCTCGAGGCACCGATCGATACCGTGCACATTCAACTGAATGACATGGACAGCTACGCACAATCTGTGGCGACCGGCGTTAAATTTGGCTTTCAGGGCAAGTTGCTGATTCATCCGAAGCAGGTAGAGCTTGCCAACCAGTCGTATATGCCTAGTGCCGAGGAGATCGACAAGGCAAAGAAGGTCATCGCGGCGTTTGAAGCTGCCGAGTCCGAGGGGTCAGCTTCTATTCAGGTGGACGGCTACTTTGTCGACTACCCAATCGTTGAGAAGGCTTATGCGGTGATGGCTGCGGCAAAAATTCACCGCGGCTAGGTCGTTCCTAACCAGTCTTTAAGTATTTCTTCGGTGTCGGCACCCAGCGCCCGCCCGGCCCATTTGACCTGCCCCGGCGTGTCCGACAGCCGCGGGCAGACATTCGGCATGGTGATCTTGCCAATCTGGCTGTCGTCGAGCGTGACCAAGTTGTCGCGGGCCGCGTACTGTGGGTCATCAAAGATCTCTTCGATGCTATAGATTGGCCCGCAGGGAACTTCGCCTTGTTCGCACAGGGCAAGAATTTCTTCGCGGGTGTAACTAGTGGTCCAGTGGGTGACAAAGGCATCGACTTCCTGTCGTTTTGCTTCGCGTTTAACAATGCTGCCATAGATACCTTCAGCGGTCACTTCCTCGCGATTCATGAGTACCGCGAGGCGGTTGAAAATCTTGTCGTTGGTGCAGGCGATGGCCACCCAGAGCCCGTCTTTGGTAGGATAATGGCTGTGAGGTACGGCATTGACAGTGCCGGCGCCCATCCGCTCGCGTACAAATCCTCGATGCGCATAGGCGGGTGCTAATTCGTCCAAGATGCGAAAGATACTTTCGTAGAGGCCGATGTCGACGATTTGACCGCGGCCGGTTTTAGGTCGCGCCTGCAGTGCAACCAGCACGCCGAGCGCAGCATAAACCCCCGACATATAATCCGACAGCGTGGCAGTGCCCGGCGAAGCTGGGGGCGCATCCGGCTCACCGCAAAGATAGGAAATACCGCTAAAGGCATTGGCTATTCGGCCGAATCCCGGACGGTTTTTGTAAGGGCCTGTCTGCCCATAGGCGGTGACTCGCGCAATGATCAGGTCGGGGTTGATGGCCTGTAATACGTCGGCCCCCAAACCCCACTTTTCCAGCGTACCCACTTGAAAATTCTCGCATAACACATCGGCTTCGGCGACCAATTTTTTCAGCGTCGCGCTGCCTTCTTCAGAGCGCAAATCGAGCTCGATCGACCGCTTGTTTCTGCCCTCGCTAAGCCATACTAGGCTGTCGCCGCAATCGGTCATGGTACCAAATTTTCGCAGTGGGTCACCGCTCCCTGGAAGCTCTACTTTGACCACGTCGGCGCCAAATTCGGCGAGAAAGGTCGCGCAGTAGGGGCCTGCAATAAAGGTTGCCAAGTCCAGCACTTTGATATCTGAAAGCGCGGAATTTATGCTTGATGACGTGGTGTTTTTTTCACTGCTGGACATCATTGGCTCCAAAAGTACGGACTAAAGGCTAGATTTAAGTTGCAATCATGCTATATGATTAGACTATTACACAAGGTTTTTTTACATGATGAAAACAGCTGAAGAATATCGAGAATCGTTGCGGTCGATCAAGCCGGTGGTTTACCTTGGGGGTGAATTGGTCGATTCAGTGGCCGATGAACCGCGCTTTGAGCCGGGCATTAACGCCACCGGAATCACCTATGACTTTGCACACGTGGATGACTATAAATCGATCATGACAACGGCGGGCCTAGACGGTCGTCCGACCAACAGATTTTTGGCCATCAACCGCAGTCACCAAGATCTTTTGGATAAATTGGAAGCGGTGAGATTGACCTGCCAATTTGCCGGTTGCGCGCAACGCTATTTGACCCACGATGCGTTTAACGCATTGTTTGAGGCCACTTGGCTGATCAATGAAACCCACGGTGGTGAAAATCACGCACGCCTGCTGAATTACATCGAGTACGCCCAGAGCAACGACCTGTCGATCGGCGTGGCCATGACCGACGGCAAGGGCGACCGTTCCAAGCGCCCCTCGCAGCAAGTGCAGCCCGATAGCTACGTGCATGTGACCGAGCGCCGCGCCGACGGGATCGTCATTTCAGGGGTAAAAGCGATCATCACCGGCGGTCCCTACATGCACGAATTCTTGGTGATGCCGTGCCGACGGATGCAACCGGAGGACAAAGATTTTGCCGTAGCCTGTGCGGTGCCGATTGATGCGCCGGGCATTACCATCGTCTCGCGTCCCGCTGGACGCCCCGGCAATCCTGCGGCCAAGTTTAGCGCCAAATTCGCCCAGTCGGTCGCGGTGGCGTATTTTGATAAAGTGTTTGTGCCGATGGAGCGCGTGTTTATCGACGGTGAAACCGACGAAGCGCATGTTATGACGACCAACTATGCCACTCATCACCGGCACAGTTGTATTGGCGCGCGCGCCGGTTTCGGCGATCTGTTGATCGGCGCTGGGGCAATGATCGCCGACGCCAATGGCTTGGATTATGAAAAAACCCCGCACATGCGCGAGAAAATGGTCGAGCTGATCAAAATCACCGAGGGGTTCTATGCTTGTGGTATCGCCGCCTCGACCATGGGGGTTCACGACGCGGCGGGTAATTTCAGGCCCGACCGAGTGTATTCCAACATCGGCAAGCTGTTGCTCGCCAATCAAATTTATGACATGCACCGATTGGCGCACGACCTCTCGGGTGGCTTGGTGGTGGCATTGCCGTCGCCGGACGAGGATCACAATCCATCGACCGCGGCGATGCTGAGCGATGTGTTGCGCGGTCATCCAGACGTGCCATACCAGCATCGGGCTAATGTGGCTCGCTTTATCGAGGATTTAACCGCCTCTGAAACCGGCGGTTGGTATTCGGTGATTAGCCTTCACGGGGGCGGTTCCCCCGAGGCGATGAAGTTGGAGATACTCCGCAATTACAACGTCGAGGCGCGTTCCGAGTTGGTGCAGGCGCTGTTTGATCGCGGCGCGCTGGAACTTGGCAAGGGCATGAAGGTCGATCGCCAACCGGGCCGGTGCTGCGCAAAGGGCTGCAATGGCGATGAATTGGTGAACAAAAAGGTCGACGACGAGCGCATTAGCAACGTCGATTTAACCCGCACCTGATCGGCTATTCGAAGGGTTTTCAAATATTTTAGGCGAGCCGTATTTTTGGATTGCCGCGACCTTGGCCGCGGCACTCGGTCAGACCATACGCTCGGTTATTCAAAGACAATCGCGGCGCCAATTAGGTATCTACGGTAGCGCCTTTGTGCGCTTTATTTTTGGCTTGCCGTTTTCGGTGATCATTCTGCTAGTGGTTGTTGGCGGCTCTAAAGCACTCGCCTTTGATCCAGCGAAGGAATTTTTCGCGTGGCTTTTTCTGGCCAGCATGGTACAAATTATATTTACCATCGTGCTCGGTTACGCGTTTCAAAGCGGTAATTTTGCCACCGCCATTGCGCTATCTAAAACCGACGCCCTGCAAGCTGCCCTGTTTGAGATGCTGCTGCTGTCATTGATTCCCGACGCTCGACTAGCCGTGGCCATTTCGGTGGGCTGTGTGGCGATTTTGTTGATTGCTAACGCGCGCAGTAATACTGGTCTGGCGGGTTTTTTAGCGCATAAGAAATCGCTAGCGCTCGGTCTGTTGGCCGGGCTCTGTCTCGGCTCCTGCTCGGTATTTTTTCGTCTCGCCATGGACTGTCTTGGTGAATACGATCTGTTGGAGCGGGCGATATTGACGTCCTGTCTGGCAACCGTAATCCAGGCTCTGTTGATGGGCGGATGCCTGATGCTATGGCGCCCGGCAGAACTGTTGGCGTGCCTGCAAAGCTGGCGCCAATCGTCGCTGGCTGGAGCTATCGCGGCCGGCACGACATTTATGTGGTTTGTGGCCTTTAGCATGATGTCGGTTGCGTCGGTGCGCATGCTCGGCCAGATTGAAATTGTGCTCAGTCTGCTCTTCAGTATTTATGTATTTAAAGAAAAAGTCCCGTTGCTGGAAATCGCAGGCGGGGTGCTGATTACGTTCTCTGTGATCGTGTTGTTGTCCTAGCGTTGCCGGTGCTGGTGAAAAATTCTTTGGGTGGTCATTAGCGCAGCAACATTGAATCGATTAAACGCCGATTTTGCGCCGCTTAGTGCATTAACGAATCGATTGTTTTGAGCTAAAACCATGCCGGTAATACTGGCAAGCTAAGGTGTTGTCCGCAGCGCCTATGGTCCGCGTAACCGGTCGCCACAGCCGTCACTGCGGTTGGCAAAATGACTGCGGCGGAGCCACGCTAATGCGGGTGTTGTTCGGCAGATTTGGCGTATGTCGCCACTTTCTCCGGTTGACGCTCGGCATTCTTGATCGTAGAATTGGTCTGGACTAATGATTAATGCAATCGTCAAATGATGTATCTATGAATCGATAGCGACGTCAATTGATGCCTAAATGCGAGCATTTAAGGGGAAAAAAATAATGCCAAACGATAAAAAAATTATAATGGTTGGGTTTATGCAGGCGCAAAATTGCTCGAACTACCCAGCGTCCTGGCGGCATATGGAGTCAGCCGGAGACTTTTTGACCCCCGATTACTACCGCCGTATAGCGCGAGCGCTGGAGGACGGGAAGTTCCATTTTGGTTTTTTTGACGATCGCTTAGCGCTGCCAGATATCTATGGGGCAGACCACAAAGAAGCGGTCAAAAATGGCATCCGAGTGGTCAAAATGGATCCGATACCGATCTTGGCGACCATGGCAATGAGCACCACGCATCTGGGTTTGGCCGCGACGCTGTCGACCACTTATTACGAGCCATTTCACATTGCTCGTACCATGATGACTCTCGACCACATGACGGGTGGGCGCGCTGGATGGAATGTGGTGACGTCACTGAATGACTCAGAGGCCTTTAACATGGGGGCCAAGAGCACCATTCAGCACGATCGCCGTTACGATCGGGCCGACGAGATGATGCAGAGCGTCATCAACATGTGGAATTCCTGGGAGCCAGATGCGATAAAATTTGACAAACACAGCGGTATCTTTGCCGACCCCGACAAAGTGCACCCGATTGAGCACAACGGCGAATGGTTTCAAACCAAGGGTTCTTTTACCGTACCGCCATCCCCTCAAGGGCATCCGGTGATCGTCCAGGCAGGTCAAAGTGGGCGAGGGAGAAAATTTGCCTGCGAGTGGGGCGAGGTGATCTTTACTATACAAAATGACATCGAGCAGGCCAAAAAGGTGCGTTCCGAGATGCGCGATGAAGCGCAAATGCAAGGCCGCGATCCCGATACCATCGCCATCGCACCGGCGTTTTACGTCACCGTGGGTGAGACCCAAAGCATCGCCGAGGACAAATTCGCCTACATTGACAGTCTCGCTAAACCGATCGATGGATTGACGTTGTTATCCGAAGTATTGAATTTTGACTTTGCCACCAAAAAGATTGACGAACCCTTTTCGGACGAAGAGTTGGCGGGTATTAATGGCCTCAGGGGAATATTGGATAAAGTGGTTAGGCTAAGCGGTAAAACCAACCCCACGCTGGCAGAT
The DNA here is from genome assembly GCA_937920185.1 of uncultured Cellvibrionales bacterium. GTDB lineage: Bacteria > Pseudomonadota > Gammaproteobacteria > Pseudomonadales > Porticoccaceae > TMED48. The sequence goes on from CALGJN010000159.1 coordinate 12,632, forward strand.
TTTGTCGAGTTTAGCGGTCGCGGAACGGTTCGCGAAGCCCCCCATTTGGTGGGCAGTCCGACTCAGATTGCCGATACCATGGAGAAGTGGTTTGTCGAGGGCGCGGCTGACGGCTTTGTACTGTTTGCTGCCCATACACCGGGCGGCTACGAAGAATTTTCACGTTACGTGGTACCAGAATTACAGCGCCGGGGCGTCTACCAAAAAGACTATGCGGGCACCACTTTGAGGGAGAATCTCGGTTTAAGTGGCTACCGGAAGCGATCTTGAGGGCAGTGTGTGATCGGCTAAACGCGCAAGTTCGCGGCGGCTGAGCTTAATCAGGACGTAAATTGATCGCTGGTTTGGGCGGGAGTATTGGTAGGGTTTGACCTCTCGATGATGTTTATTACGCTGCGTTCGGGGCGGGATGTATGAGGGTTTTGAGCGTGTCTGTGGCGGGGGTGAGGTTTTTGGGTAACACCATCAGACGCGCTGGATTTGGTTAAATGGGCTGTACTAATAAAAAATTACTTGTCATAGCTAATTATTTCGTATTAACTTATTGTGTAAGAATGCGTACGACCACTAGCTTCTTACAGTAGAGGAAGGAAAACGACACAAGTGACGTGCTGCGGTGATAATGCGTGGTTGTTGCTGGTTCCAAAACGCTTCGGTAGTAAGCGTAGAGAACCGCGGGCAGGTTCAGAGCTCCTTCTTTTACGGTGTGTAATGTCGGCAGAATGCATCGTTTTCTGCTGCTGCACCTTTGCTTATAACTAAATCAAAAATCGGAGAGATGTATGGTCGAATCAAAATTTAAATCACTTTTTTTGGCTGGGTTGATAATGGCACCAGCTACAGCCTCTCTGTTGGCATCGGGGCCGGCGGTAGGGCAACAGCTCGAAGAGGTTATCGTGACCGCGAGGGCTCGTTCTGAATCTCTGCAAGATGTGCCTGCGACGATTACTGCGTTCACCGAAAATCAGATCAACAATATGGGTGTCGAACGCGCTGAGGACTTTATCTTCATGACCCCTGGCGTGACCATGGTGAATACGGTGGAGATCGGCGATACCTCGCTGAGTATCAGGGGCTTAAACGGTGCCAGAGATGCAGAGACCAATTTTGCCTTCATCGTCGATGGTATCTTGTACCCCAACCCTTACGGGTTTAATCGGGAAATGCCGGATCTGGCACAGATTGAAGTTCTAAAGGGCCCGCAGGGCGCGTTGTATGGACGCTCAGCGGCTGCTGGAGCGGTCATCATGTCGACCAAGAAACCGTCTGATGAGACCGATGTGCGCATTAAATTGTCGGCTGCTGAGCACGGCACCAAAACTGCGATGTTTACTGCGGCAGGTGCGATTACCGACACCATTGCCGGCCGCTTTACCGTGGCGCACCGCAGCACCGATGGTTTTTTAAAGAACACTTATCTCAATGCAAATGTAGTCAACGACTTTGAAGAGACCAATGTGAGCGCTAGGTTGGTATTTGAACCGACCGACCGGCTCTCGGTTGACACGAAGTTATCCATAGGTGAGGCCGAAGGGGCTCCGATTGCTTTTAATGCGGCGTTCGAGTTGCCAGTGTATGCAGTGGACTTCGGCCTAGGCGACAACTTTTGGTTAGATGTTAACAAGCATCAGTTTGTGTTTGCGGGCAATGTCAGACCGACAAACAACGTCGACTCGGTAGAGTTTTCAATCAAAGCCGACTATGAAATGGATAACGCCAGCCTCAGCGTTTGGGCGATGGCAAGCCAGCAAGAGCATGTGTTCATTGCTGATGGAACCTCTGCGTCGTTCAATTTCTATGCCGGTGAGTCATCGTGTTTGGCATCATTAGACGCCAACGTTGGCTTTCCGATGCAGGCACCTACGTACATAGCCAGCAATGCGAATTACTTGTTACCTCCATACTCGCCAACAACGTGCGATGGATACCAGTACCAGGTGCGAGATCAAGACGATATGAGCTTTCAAGCGACACTGACGTCAACCGGTGATGGTGCGCTCAGATGGCAGGCGGGCATGTACTACCTCGACATCCAAAAAGAGTCGGGCGTTGCTCAGGCATTTGATGACGGTAGGGCCAAACTTCCCCAGCAGTTGGTGTCTGAATTAACCGATGCGCTTGTGCACGACATGTTTGACACCACCGTGACGGCTATTTTTGGGTCGGTAAACTACGATGTTTCCGAGGATGTTGAACTTTCGTTTGCATTGCGTTGGGATCGCGAGGAAAGAGATGCGAGAAGCCTGGTACCGCCGCCATCGCAAATGATCACCACCCGAATCGACTACTGTAACAAGGCACTCGGCGCGGGCGCTGGAAGGGAATACATAGACGGGTGTACCCTAAATGGCGAGTCTCTGGCAGGAACCCCTTTAAATCCAGCTTTTTTCAGCGATTTGAGTAACGGTATAGTGGTTGATTCCATAGCGCCAAGATCTGCAACCTTTACCGAAGTTCAACCCAAAGTTAGCCTGACCTGGGACATCTCTGACGACACTACGTTGTTTACAAGCTGGGGTGTTGGCTTTAAAACCGGTGGCTTTAATAACCTCGGAAGCACCGAAATTATCCAGCTGTTTTTGGTTAACGAAGGCGCTAACCTGATCGCTCCACCCGAGCTGTACAGAGAAGAAACGTCATCAGCCTTTGAGCTAGGTTTTACAAGCACGCTGATGGATGGGCGTATGAAGCTTAACGGAGCGGTATTCCACACCGATGTTGACGACATGCAGTTCTTTGAGTTCTTTGTTGGGCCCTTTGGCCTGCTGAGGGTTGTAGAGAACATTGATGAGGCCAATATCCAAGGATTCGAACTCGGAACCGAATGGCAAATTAGTGATTCGTTGTCTCTAATGGCTGGTTACAGCAAGATCGACAGCGAAATCGAGAAAAATAGCATTAGGCCGTACACCGAGGGAAATGATGTGCCGAATGCCGCCGACTTTACTGCCAATGTAGCCCTGCAGTACATCGGTGATTTAAAGGACATGGAGCTAACTGCTAGACTGGAATACTCCTATCAGGGCGATACGTGGTACCACACGGTGCAGAATAACACTAACCCAGCTACTCTGTTCAAGGACATCGGCGGCGGCGATGCAGATTGGAGTAGAACCCAAGTGGATGGCTATGGCATCACCAATCTCCGCATAGGCCTTGGTACCGATAGCTGGAAGGTCACGGCCTTTGCGCGCAACTTGTTCGACGAAGATTACATTGCAGAGGTGATTACGGCGGCGGAATTTGGTGGCTCGTTTGTTCACCCAAGTACGCCAAGAACCGCGGGCGTGGAATTTCAGTACACCTTCTAAGGTTTCAAAGCAGCATAAAAAAACCGGGCGATTGCCCGGTTTTTTTATGCGTTGATGTTGGCGGTCCGACGGCGTTAAACAAGGTGGCGAGCACTGCCAGCGACGGGGGTGATGGTGTGCCTTGGACGACTCGTTTATTGGTTGCCGAGCACCTTTGGTTTAAGGCCTATTCGTCGCCGAGCCACTCGCGAAACACCTCTTGGTTATCGGCACCGAGCAGCGGCGGGGGGCTATAGCTGTCGCCATTGGTGTCGGAGAGTTTGATCGGGTTGCCAGGGGCCTTGGCACTGCCCTCGATGGGATGGGCGATGTCGACGATCATATTGCGCGCCAATACCTGTGGATCGCGCATCGCTTGGGCCATGTTGTTGACCCGCGCGCAGGGGATGTTTGCCTGTTCCAGCCGCTGCAGCCAGTAATCTGCGTCCTGATCGGCGAGCACGGCGGTGATGCGCGCTTCGATGAGCTGTTTTTCGGCGAGCCGTGCGGGTCCCTCCTTAAAACGCGGGGCGCGCAAGGCTGGATCGTCGATAATATCGACAAGGGCGGGCCAAAAATTATCGCCGACCAGCGCCAGTACAATCAGGTCGGTCTTGGTTTTAAAGGTATTGTAGGGCACGTGGACAAAGTGCGAATTTCCCAACGGCTGCGGGATTTCACCAGACATCGAGTGCATGGTGGCCATGTAGTTGAGCATGCTAATTTGACAGTCGAGCATCGAGATGTCGACGTGCTGACCCCGCCCAGTGGTATTGCGCGCATTGACGGCGGCGAGAACACCCATCACCGCAAACATACCACCGCCGAGATCGCCTATGGGTATACCGGCGCGCATAGCGCGCTCTGGACTATCGCCGGTAATCGACATGCCGCCCCCGAGCGCCTGGGCTATTTGATCGAACGCTGGGCGCTGGAATGCAGGGCCGTTCTCGCCGAATCCGGTCACCGTGCAGGTGATGATCTTTGCATTGATGTCGCTTAAGGTCGGATAGTCGATACGCAGTTTTTTGGTCACCCCAGGGGAAAAATTACTGATCACTATATCTGCGGCGCCAACCAAGCGATAGAAACTGTCTAAATCTTGCTGGCACTTGAGATCGAGCGCGACGCTCCGCTTGTTGCGGTTGAGGGTAAAGAAATAGGCGCCCATGCCATGGATTGAATTATTCGGATCTGAGGCCAGTAGACGTCGCGTGTTTTCGCCGTTTTTTGGCGGTTCGACCTTCACCGTATCGGCACCTAGATCGGCCAATATCATCGCCCCATACGGCCCAGATAGCATGTGTGTTAGATCGATGATACGTAGGCCTTCAAGTGGCTTTTGCATAGGCTTTCCTCTTATTATTTTTATATTGTTATTCGGTGGTGACGACTAGGTGATTTTTTAGAGTGCTTTAGACGTCTTATTATCGGATGACCGACACTCGATTGGCAATTCAAATGAGCCATTTATTGCAAATTTTTGGGCCTTTTAACCGGCAGAAAGCGCGCTCGATACCACCGCCAACGCTGGCCTTTATAGACTGCCGCGAAAACTAGTAATGATGCGGCAAATTGGGCTGCATTGGCGCATGAGTCGC
>CALGJN010000160.1:0-17573 GCA_937920185.1 uncultured Cellvibrionales bacterium
AACCTGTGACCCTCGCCTTGTAAGGGCGATGCTCTACCAGCTGAGCTAACCACCCGATCGCCGAATGGTGAGGCAGTCCTGCAAAATCCAGCTAAAAAGCAAACTCTCTAGCTGGCTTGTAGGTCTTGCCTACACCCTTGAGGGAAGCAGTTGTTCATGCCGCATATCACTCTCGGGGAGCGCCATTATAGCGACAATTGTTTTTTTCGCAATCAGTATTTGGGCTGTTATTGTCTGCTCGCGGAGGGGCTTTTAAGCGCACTGACCGCGGCGTTTAAAAATTTAATGGTAGCCGCCTTAAAGGTGGGTTTGACCCTCGTCACAAAGCGCTTTTTGTTACGCGCTGCATTCGGGATGTTCGCCTTTGGCGCGCCGTGAATAGGCTGCGAGTCGGCAGCCTTTGGGGTCAGTGTGCTGCTAGGGCGGGGACGCAGTAAAATTATCGCTAGGATTGATGTGCGCTGGGGTTAGGATTGATTGGCAGCGAGTAGCCGAGGTGGCGGGGCCGCTATTGTATGCGTTTGGATAACTCGACCTTGAGCAGGTGCTGAACGACCGACGCCTGCTGATTGGCCTGGGATACCATCGCCAATGCCGCCTCATTGGCCATCCTTTTACTCGCCAGCACGGATGTTTCAGCGGCATAGTCGGCGTCGAGTATCTGAATCGCCACCCAATTGGGCCCATGCGGTGCCGCTCCATTGATAAACCCGAACATGTCCCGAGTTGTTGCCGTTACCATTATTATTGATCGCGCCCACCGCGATGGTATTGCCGTTGCCGTTGACAGCGACTGCATTGCCCGACATATCGCCAGCGTTTTCACCGTCTATGTCGGCGCCGCGCTGTTGCCTCGCAGAGCCGTTCCAATCGTGCCCGCGAACGTGACCGATATCGGTGAAAAAGGTGCCTGAACTGCCGCTGTACTCGTCAAAACTGCCGTCGGTGCCATCGCCGCCGCGTGCTCCGACTGCCAGAGTGTTGCCCGAGTCGCTAATGGCGATGGCACTGCTGCTCAGCGTGTAGGAACCAGAGACCTCCATCTCACCACTGATATCTCTGCCGCGCTGGCTGTATTCTTTGCCATTCCAATCGAGTACGCGGGCGATGCCCAGCAGGGTAGCCGTGCCATGGTTGCGCGGCGCGCCAATCGCCACTGAATTACCATCGGCGGTCATGGCGATCATGTCGCCCATTTCTTCGCCCGAGATGTTGCCGAAGTGATCGGCGGTGTTGCGTCCGGGAATGGTAACCATTTCCGACCAGTTGCCACTGCCCAATTGATTGGGTTTGATCGAGGCAAAATTTAAATCAACGGTTTGGCCAGCGTTGGCATCGGCGGCGATGGTGATGCGACCGACGGAGCCATCGAGCAGGTTTTTCTTGTTAACCTGGGTGTTGTTGGCAAGCCGATCGACCTCGGCGGTTAGTTCGGAAATCTCGCCTTGCAGCGCGGTTTTGTCGGCAAAGGTATTGCTGTCGCTACCGGCTTGGACGGCGATTTCTTTCATTCGGTAGAGAATTCCGGCGACGTTGGCAAGGCCGCCATCGGCGATCTGCAGCATCGAGGTGGCGTCATTAGCATTGCGCACCGCCTGATTTAAACCCGAGATTTGTGAGGTCATGCGCGATGTAATAGCCAGGCCGGCGGCGTCAGCGGCTGAGTTAACCCTCAGGCCGGTGGAGAGCCGCTGCATAGATTGACCCAGCACTCGCTGATGCTGAATCGCAGCATTGGCCGCCCGAAGGGTAATTGTGTTGGTATTGATTCGCACCACGTATAGCTCTGCGCAAGAGGTAAGGCTTCGTCTATCTGAGCATCGACCGTTATTTTAGGGTCTCTAGCTAAGCAGCAAGATGTTGCCGATTTTTGGAAAAATTTTGCCTTTGCCGCTTTGTAGTGCATTTTTGGTGTACAAATCCTAGTGGCAAAACTAGTATGGCGTCCTATCCTTTAAGGGATGCACCAGGCTATGGAAATCTACAAACAATTTAGTATTGAAGCGGCGCATCGCCTGCCAAATGTTGCCAAGGATCATCAGTGCGCACGCCTGCATGGGCATTCATTTCAGGTGTCGATCCACGTCGAGGGCCCGGTCGGCGAGCACTCCGGTTGGGTAATGGATTTTGCCGATATCAAAGCCGCGTTTGCGCCGCTTTACGCGCAACTCGACCACCATTATTTAAATGACGTCGAGGGGCTTGAAAATCCCACCAGTGAAAACATTGCACGCTGGATCTGGACGCGTCTCAAGCCGAATTTGCCGGCCCTGAGCGCAGTGTCGATTAAAGAAACCTGCACCAGCGGCTGCGTTTACTCGGGGCCTTGAGCCCCTGCGGTGGGGGTTGGTGCCATCCTCTCCCACAGTAACACCGCTAACATCAGCGCCACAGGCGCAGAGCACAGTAGCGTTATTTGTTGCCAAGACAGTAGGTTGATCGCCCAACCGGCGGCAAACGCCGAGATGGCCGCGCCGGCAAATACCCCAAAATCATTCACCGCTTGCGCCTTCAAGTTATCTTTGGGCATGTGGGTCAATGGCAATAGGGTGGTGCTGGCGATAAATAAAAAATTCCAGCCGACCCCTAGCAACACCAGTTGCAGCCAAAAGCCCGGGACGCTGGTGTCCAGCGAGCCGCCAACAATGGTTGCCACGAAACAGCCCAACCCCATCAACATCATGCCGCGAATACCCAGTCGCTTAAACAGCAATGGCGCAATAAAAGAGGGTAAAAACATCGCTGCAATGTGACTTTGAATCACCCACTTTGTATCGATCAACGAGTGCCCGTGGATGTGGTGCATGCTGATCGGGGTGCCGGTCATAATAAACGACATGGCGGCATAGGCGACGATGCCACCGATCACCGCAGTGCAAAATGATCGGCTGCGCAACAAATCGCGAGTTTTTGTGCTGACGCCTTGGTTTTCGGTATGGAGAGATTGCGCAGGGGTGTAAAGCGCCAGCAAGGCTGCGGCTAGGGCAATAATCGCAAGGCTCAGCCAGAACGATCCCTGATAGGTGACTGCGGTTAGGTTGGCGCCCAGCACTGCCATTTCTGGCCCCAAAAAAGCGGCAATAATACCGCCGCCCATGACCAGCGACGCGGCGCTGGCTCGGGCGTCTGACGCCACCGATTCCATCGCTGCAAATCGGCTTTGCATGAGCGCGGTGGTCAGGGTGCCGAACAGTAGCGATGCGACGCAAAACAGCAGAAAGTTGTTTGCACCAAGCGCTACCGTGGCCAGCCAGCAGGTCAGCATTCCCAGCGCCATAAACAGCCAGAGGGCGTGCTTTCTGCCCAGCGTACGCATACCTAAGTTGACCGGTATGACGCTGGCGGCGGAGCCTATAATCATCAGCGCATTGGGGGCGGTGGCCCAGATGTTCGATGGCGCCATGTCGGTGCCGATCAAGCCGCCAAGCAGCATCATCATCGTGCCGGCGGAACCTGCCAGAGCCGAACTGATGCTGAGTATCCAGGCATTTTTGAAGGTGGTTGAAAAGATCATGCGCAATCCGCAGCGTGGCGCGCGCTAAAAATAGCTGGTGAAGGTGTCTGGTTCGACACGCTATGCCCGGCCGCTAGGGTGGGGTAGATTATGACAGGTCGCATGGGTTGATTCTCTCTCGCGGCAATACGTTAACGCATCGCTTAGGCTGTTCCATCAGCATTTCCGCCAGTTCCGAATGCGCTTTTGTCGGCGCTATGCGTGTCGGCGGTAGCATCAGCTTAATCGGCTTTGGATCGTTGGTCGAGAAGTTTTTAAGCGCCCGATGCTGGAGGGTTTGCAGCGTATATTACGCCCCAATAACGCACGGGGCTGGCCCCGACGATGGCGGTTCGGCAGCGCACGGCAGAGATAAAGTTGCGCGCTGGGAGGCGATTTTGACGCGGGTGGTTCAGCCTCGGCGCCGCGCCCGCCTTTCATATACAACCCGAATACTGTAAAATCGCCGCTCTTGCGCTATGTGGTCACGCGGTTTTATGGCTGTATTAATGCGTGCACTATGAGATTTAAATGCTCGAAATCGGCTCGTTCAATCAGTTAGACGTTGTAAAAATAGTGGATTTTGGGGTGTACCTCGACGGCGGTGAGCGCGGCGAAATTCTGCTGCCATCCAGTCAAGTACCTAGCGATTGCGTGCTGGGTAGTCGGGTTGACGCGTTCCTGTATTTCGATTCGGATGATCTTCTTATCGCCACCACACAGACCCCTCGGGTTCAGGTGGGTTGCTGCGAGTATATGACGGTGGTCGATGTTAACGCCGTCGGCGCGTTCCTCGACTGGGGTCTGGCCAAAGACCTGTTGGTTCCTTTTAACGAGCAGCAAATACCGATGCGTGTCGGCGAGCGCTATGTGGTGTATGCCTACCATGATCAGCAGTCCGACCGCATCGTCGCGTCGTCCAAACTCAGCCATCACCTTAGCGAACAGGCAGCCTGGCTTAAGCCACGGCAAGCGGTGCGCCTTCAAATTGCTGCGCGCACCGACTTGGGTTTTAAGGCGGTGGTCGATGATCGGTTTTTGGGTTTGATCTTTACCGACGATGCCTACCGCCAGTTGAGCGTTGGCGAGCGCCTACCGGGTTTTGTCAAACAGGTGCGCAGTGACGGCAAGTTGGATCTTTTGATATCTCAGGCGTCGCTGCAAGGCGATCATCAATTGGGTGAGCAGATTATTCAGCACTTGGTCGATGTCGGCGGTAGTTCGGCGTTGAGCGACAAGTCCTCTCCGGAGGCGATCTATCAGCAGTTCAAGGTATCCAAGAAAAAATATAAGCAGGCGCTGGGTAGTTTGTACCGCAGCCAGCGCATCGTTGTCGCGAAAAATCAAATTCACTTGTCGACGTAATTTTATATTGGTTAAACTTATCGATTTATAAAAAATACAAAATTAACGACTGGATGGCGTGCGTTATAGTACAATCGGGTCTTATTTTAAAAGTACAGCTTCGCGTCGAAGAGTCGCAGGAGTTTGAAATTGGACCGGATGTTTGTCGACCATTGCTTTAAAAAAGGTTGTCAGGCGTCGTGGTACATAAGCTTAAACATTAATCCAAGGATGCGATTTATTGTGTTGGTGTGGGGCATACCATACCAGTAAGCGAAAGTGTTTCGGGTTGACCACTTTTTTGAGGGTAGCGGAAACTCATAATTACAAAGACCACAACAAATGAAGCGAATTATCACTAAGGGAGAGTAGTATGTTTCGAAGAACTAAGTTAAATACCGCCGTCATAACGGCTATTGCTGCGGGGGTTTCGATCAGTGGAGCCAATTTGGCTGCAGCAGCAGGCATCGAAGAAGTGATTGTTACGGCGACTAAAACTGCCGCGAGTACGCAAGATGTTGCAGTCAAGGTCTCCGCGATCACTGCAGAGAAGCTCGATCAGTTAGGTGTATCCAATTTCGAGGACTATCTGATTCAGCTTCCGGGAGTTACCGCGGGTGGTAGTGGCCCCGGTCAGAACACTATCTACATTCGTGGAGTTGCTTCTACTACGCCCAATCTTACGACCGCTGGCGTAGCAGGCTTGGCGCCTAACGTCGCGCTGTATTTGGACGAGCAGCCTCTTTCACAACCAGGACGTAACCTCGATGTTTATGCCGCTGATTTAAACCGAATTGAGGTGCTGTCTGGACCACAGGGGACATTATTTGGTGCAAGTTCACAGGCGGGCACCGTGCGCTTGATCACCAACAAGCCTGATCCTTCTGGCAGCTACGGCCGCGTTAAGGTTGGCCTTTCTTCGACAGCAGGTGGTGAGTCGAGCGACAGTGTAGAGGCGATGTATAACCTACCCGTGAGCGACAAAGTGACTCTGCGTGGTGTGATTTATAGTGATAATCAGGGCGGTTATATTGATAACGTTGCAGGAACCGTGAACGCGCTCGAAAGTGCCCGTTTCCGTCCAGCGGGAACCGTGAGATCTAACGGAGTGCCAGTCTCTGATTTGCGCGGTGGCTTTAGTACGCAGGGCTATATTGACTCAATTCAAGGTCTGTCATATCAACAAGACCGAGTGCCTTTAGACGCTACAGACCCGAGCACTTATACCAATGTCACGTTTGAAAATGCCGACAACAGCGCATTGGTAGAAGATGACTTCAACGACGCCACATACGAAGGTGTGCGGTTGGGAGCGCTGATTGATATCAATGAAGATTGGTCCTTACTGCTCGGATACGGTCATCAGCAATTAGATGTCGATGGCGTATTCCAAGCTGACCCTAGCTTGGGGTCTGATAATCTGGCTGTGCAAAGATATAGTCCGGAGACGCTAGATGACTCTTTTGACAACTTCAACTGGAAGCTAGAGGGCCGCATTGGTGAGCTGGATGTGGTTTATGCGGGAGCTTACACCAAGCGCGAAACCGATCAGGTGGTTGACTATACTGATTACCTTTTCGTGGGTCAGTACCTGCCATACTACATCTGTGACACGACTGTGACATATCCAGAGTATAACTACTACAACGCGCCTGATGCTCTTGCCGTAGTCAATAGTGATGGAAAATATGAGCCCTACGGGTCTTGTTACTCGCCGGACACCTATGTCACAAGCTATAGCGAGACAGAGGTAAGTACCCATGAGTTGCGGTTTACGACCGATCAGGATAAGTCAATTCGGGCCACCGGCGGAGTGTTCTATAGTGATTTGCAACTCGAGGAGCGGGTAGACTTTACCTATCCAAGTATCAACAAAGCTAACTTTTATGGTCACGACTACAATGGTTGGGGGACAGTACAAAACTTTGCGTTTGACAATGACTTTGCCTCAGTTGAAGGAGCTTTCCCTGTAGACACAGTTTTCAGGAATGATATACAGCGAACCGATAAGCAGTATGGAGTGTTCGGTGAACTTACCTTTGATTTAAATGATGAGTTTGCCCTTACGGTAGGCGCTCGTTATTACGATGTGAAGGTTGATATGAGGGGAGATGCCAATGCGGCCTTCGGTAACCTGTTCAGGGAAACCGATGTCAATGCGTTTGGTACGAATATCTCAGATCTGTATGACGGGGACGGTGAGTACACGTTTATTAATGATAGTCTCGTAGGCACCCACATAACGTTCCAAGATGGTGTGACGTTTGACGAGGTCAAAGCGCAATTAACCGCAGCGGATGGTTTCAGCGTTGGTCGAGGAGCTTTTGCAAATGCGCCCAACGCAATCAGTGACGTTGAAATTCAGGGCATCCTGAATGCACTCAAGGCGCCAGACAAGGCAGAGACCAGCGGCACCATCTTCAAAGTGACCTTGAACTGGACACCAAATGAAGACATGCTTCTTTACAGTACGTTTTCTGAAGGATTCCGCCCAGGATTATTAAACCGTCCGGGTGGAGCATCGAATGCGTCGGGTTATACAGTGCCATTCGAGCTTTTGACAGATGAAGTGATCAATCTTGAGTTTGGTTGGAAGACAGACCTCTTGGATGGCCAACTGCGATTCAATGGTAGTGTGTTTTTTGTTGAGATCGATAATTTACAAACTACAATCTTCGATCCATCCATTGCTAACCTGTTCTTCTCAGATAATGCCGCGAATGCGGAGGTTACTGGTCTGGAAGGAGACTTAATCTGGGCGCCTGATTCTGCACCCGGTTTACAGATTAGTGGTGGGTTCTCGTTCCTAGATTCCGAAATCACAGAAGTCCTAACACCTACCGATGATGTGCAAAAAGGTGATTCACTGGCCTTTGCTCCAGAGTTTCAAGCTAACTTGCAGGCTCGTTATGAGTGGACCATGGCATCTGGCATGACCGCTCATGTGATGCCGCATCTGTCACATTCGGACAAGTCCTACAGCGATATCATTCGCATGAACCGCGATGAGATCCAAGGTTGGACTATGGTCGGTTTGACTGCAGGTATAACGAGCGACACTTGGGGCGTAGAAATGTTTATCGACAATTTGACCGATAAGCGCGCAGAGCTGTCCAGGAACTATGTGAATGACAGAGAGCGTGTATCGTACGCAAGACCAAGAACTACTGGTGTGCGTTTAATCTACAATTTCTGATTGATAGATACATTCGTTAAAACTAATATGCCCCTTTTAAGGGGCATATTTTTTTGTCAAAGGAAAATGTTTTGAATCAGCAACATAAGATTGAAATTGAACAGTTAATGCGTGGCAAGCAGTTTGATAATGCGCTTGAATGTCTGGCATCAATATTAAGGGGCGATGATAACAATTTCGAAGCGCATTACTACAGCGCCGTCTGTCTAAGGTACCTCGGGCGCTTAGACGAAGCGTTAGTATCCCTTAAGGTACTGCGTAAAATTGCTCCAAATTTTGGCAGGGCACTTCAGGAGGAGGGCCACGTTCATAGGGACCGAGGTAATCTAAAACAGGCATTGCACCTCTATACTCGCGCTACCTTCGCCAACCCGTCTCTCTCTGGAAGTTGGAGGGGGCAGATTGAGATTTTACTTAAACAGAATCGAGAGGCTGAAGCTATTCGTCTTAAGCCTCATTTAGAGCGCATTGTTAAAATGCCCCCGCCGCTAGTTGTAGTAATGGACTTGATTGCCCAGGGTAAGTTGGCCAACGCGGAGACTCTGTGCCGAGAATATTTAAAACAAACCCCGCACCATGTTGAAGCAATGCGGCTTCTGGCCGAGATAGGAATGAAACTGAATATACTTCATGATGCTGAGTTCTTATTGGAGAGCGCATTAAAATTAGAACCCGACAATGAACTATTGCGCGTTGAATATATAGAATCTTTGCGTAAACGGCAAAAAATTGAGGCTGCTCATAAAGAAGTCTTATCGCTTTATAATTCAAATCCGAATAATCTGCATTTTGAGTCTTTGTACGCGGTTCTTTGCATGCAAATGGGGCTTTACGACAAAGCGTTAGAATTATTTGATAACGTGCTGACAAAAGTGCCTCAAGATCCGGTTACGCTAACCTCAAAGGGACATGCTCTTAAAACGCGCGGTAATACCGATGACGCTATTGCTTCGTATAGGCTTGCTACTAAGAGTAGCAGTGCCTATGGAGAAGCCTGGCATTCTCTGGCGAATCTCAAAACTGTAAAGCTTGATGAAAATGATGTCAGTAAAATGCTCGAGCAAATAGACGGTGACAACCTAAAGTTTATGGATAGGATTTACATTAACTTTTCACTAGGCAAGGCGTTTGAAGATAGCAAAGACTTCGACCGGGCCTTTTCTCATTATGCGGCCGGCAACAAGGCTAAAAAAGCTCAGAGTCGCTATGTTGCGGCGGAAATGACGGCGGAGTTTGAGCAACAAAAGCAGTTGTTTAGCGATACATTTATCCAAGGTTTTAACGGGTGTGGTCACGGTGCGGCGGATCCTATCTTTATTGTCGGATTACCGCGGGCTGGGTCTACGTTGTTAGAGCAAATACTGTCATCACACAGTCAGGTCGACGGCACACTAGAATTACCTAATGTGTTAGCTTTGGTCAACGACTTGCGCAGGGGTGGCAATATGACCGGAGATAATCTCTATCCGCAGATACTGGAGACCCTCGACGCTAAAAAGTACTCTGAATTTGGCGAAGCTTATATAAATGATACCCAAGTGCATCGTCAGAAAGCCCCATTCTTTATCGACAAAATGCCGAATAACTTCAGACATATTGGTTTGATCAAGTTGATGCTTCCGAGTGCTAAGATTATCGATGCACGGCGTCACCCGATGGGCTGCTGTTTTAGTGGATTCAAGCAACTTTTTGCCGAAGGTCAGGCGTTTAGTTATGATCTGGGTGACGTTGGTTACTATTTCCGTGATTACCAATTTTTGATGGATTTTTGGCAAACGGCATTCCCCGAGCAAATTTTGCACGTACAGTATGAAGATGTGGTTAACGACTTTGAAACTCAGGTACGTCGCATACTTAATTATTGTGGGCTGCCATTTGAAGAGGCTTGCTTGAGTTTTTATAAAACAGAGCGCGCGATACGAACGCCCTCTTCCGAGCAGGTGCGTCAGCCTATTTATAGAGGTGGCATCGATCAATGGCGAAACTTTGAGTCCCATTTAGGCCCCTTAAAAGAGGCGCTCGGAGAGGTGCTTCATCAATATCCAATGGATTAGATGCATTCTTAAAAAAATCGTAAAACCCAGATTAGGAGTTAACAATGGCTGATCAATTCATGACGGTTGGTGAGATACAGCAATTAGTGATTGATTGTTTTATGGCGAATGGATGTAACATTGACAATGCCGAGGCGCTGGCGAGGACCATTAGTCACGCCGAACGGGACGGCTGCGCCTCTCACGGATTGTTCCGCATGCCCGGTTATATCGCCTCGCTGCGCAGCGGCAAAGTGGATGGCTTTGCCACGCCCTCGGTTGAGCGGATATCGCCGGCGGTGGTTAGGGTCGACGGCCATGGCGGCTATGCGCCTTTGGCGCTAGAACGAGGTCGCGACGCCTTGATCGAGGCGGCGCGGGAAAATGGTATTGCGGCGATGGCACTGGTCAATCTGCATCACTTTGCCGCGCTCTGGGCAGAGGTCGAGCCGATTGCCGAGGCCGGATTAGTCGCCATGGCCTTTACCACCTACAAGCCTGCTGTGGTGCCTGCTGGTGCTAAGCAACCGCTGTTTGGCACCAACCCGATGTGCTTTGGCTGGCCGCGTGGCGATCAGCCACCGCTGGTGTTTGATCAGGCGTCTGCGGCGATGGCCCGTGGCGAGGTAATGATTGCCGCGCGCGACGGCCACCCGGTGCCGCTGGGTACTGGCGTGGATGCCGATGGCGAGCTCACCACCGATGCGCAAAAAATTATCGACGGGGGCGCGCTGTTGCCCTTTGGCGGACACAAGGGTTCGACCATTGCCATGATGATCGAGCTGCTGGTGGCCGGCCTTACCGGTATGGATTTTAGCTACGAGGCGCAACAAAACGACAACAACGATGGCGGACCGCCCAATGGCGGTGAATTTATGCTCGCGATCGACCCCAATCGATGCGGCGATGCGGATAATTGGTTGCAGCACTCGGAGGAGTTTTTAGCCCGTTTGAGCGGCATGCCCGGCGCTCATATTCCCGGTAATCGTCGCTATGCCAACCGCGCCGCGCACGCAAATGGTGGCATCGCCATTAAACAGTCGGTGTACGACGCTTGCCAACAGTTTACGCGCCCTGCATAGCGTGCTGAGCGCATCAGGCTGGGTAGATCTGTGCAGTCAACGCCTAGTTGATCACTGCCGTCAAACCCAGTCGCTCGAGATGCTTGGGCGTTTCGTCGATGATCGTTTCGCGCATCGCCTCCGCCGCGGGTGACAGCGTCCAACCCCGGCGGCATAACAATCCTATGTGACGGGTTTCCGTTGGCAATAGCGATCGGCTGACTAGGCTGTCATCATTCAGTGGTATCGCTAGCGAGGGAAGAATGCTAACGCCCAAATTGGCTTTGAGCATGGCGATCAAGGTGGTGATGTTGGGAAAGTCAAACCGTGAAGTGGCGACGTCTTTGCGGCTTTGTAGGGCCTGGGTGATGCCGCTGTCTAAAAACGTTGCTTGGTTTAACTGCTCCCATGCGATCGGTGTGCGAGTTTCGGCGAGCTCATGGTCGCGGTGACACACCAGTTGTAGTTGATCGGTAAAAAGCGGTGTGAAAGTTAGCTCTGGGTTTGGGTTCCATAGACTGCCGAGTCCAAAATCAACTTCGTTGCGCTCGACCCGCTGCTGCACACCGCGAGAGCTGTCGTCGTCTAGGTGCAGGTGAATGCCCGGGTAGTTGGTGGCGAAGGTCTTGATAATCGACGGCAGTAAATTGGTCGCTACCGACGGTAACACCGCCATACTCACATGACCCGCGCGGCGCTCGGCTGCGGCTCTGAGGTCAAAGATCGCGGTATCAAAATCTCTTACCAAGCGCTCTGCTACTGGGATAAAATTTTCACCCTCGGCGGTTGGGCCGACGCGCCGGGTGGTGCGCTCGAGCAATTTGATGCCAATAAACGACTCCAGTTGCTTGATCGCTAGGGTGATCGCGGGTTGGGTGCGCGACAGTTCTTTGGCAGCCTGATTAAAGCTACCCTGTCGGGCGACGATGATAAACGTGCGCAAATGCCGCAGGGTAATATTGAGGTGTTTCATGCGCGTTGACCGCCGTTATGGTTACCGTTGTGACACCGATTAGTGTCGTTTAATCAATTAATCGAAGGATATATTAGCTTGTCTTATTTATCTATAGAAATATTTGAATTGCATTGTTGCCGTCTAAGATAAAAAATAGCTCCTCTAAGATTTGTCCAAAAGCGTTAATGCGCTGGGTACTCAGCACCTGCGGACAATTTGCCAGTTAATCGAGATGATGGAGACGGTACATGTCAGTCGGAGCGTTTAAGAATTTTATCGATGGTCAATGGGTCGCGGGTGAATCGGTCATCGCCAATATCAATCCGTCGGATACCAGCGACACCATTGGCGAGTATGCTCGGGCAACGGCTGCTGATGGTCTGGCAGCCATAGAGGCGGCCAATCGGGCGTTTGATAGCTGGGCGCAGAGTGGGCTCGAACAGCGCAAGGCAATTCTCGATTTTATCGGCAATGAACTGATCGCTCGCAAGGACGAAATTGGTGCTGTACTGGCGCGCGAAGAGGGCAAAACCCTCGCCGAAGGCGTTGGCGAAGTCGGCCGCTCTGGTCAGTTCTTTCAGTATTATGCGGCAGAAACGCTGCGTTTGATGGGCGAGAACACCGCGTCGGTGCGGCCCGGTGTCGACGTCGACGTGCAGCGTGAACCGCTCGGGGTGGTGGCGATTGTTACGCCGTGGAATTTTCCGCTGGCGGTGGCGGCGTGGAAAGTCGCTCCGGCGCTCTGCTATGGCAATTGCGTGGTCTTGAAGCCGGCTGAATTAGTTCCTGCTAGCGCCTGGATGCTGGCTGAAATCATCAGTCGCAGTGGCCTGCCAGCGGGGGTTTTTAACTTGGTGATGGGCGCCGGTCGAGATGTCGGTGAGGCGTTGTGTACATCGTCGGATGTTCAGGCGGTGACCTTTACTGGATCGGTGGGGGTAGGGCGGCGTATTGCTCGCAACGCGATCGACAACATGGCCCGCGTGCAGCTTGAAATGGGCAGTAAAAATGCGTTGGTTGTGCTCGATGACGCCGACCTCGATACCGCAGTGCAGTGCGCGGTTGCCGGTGCCTATTTTGGCACAGGGCAAAAGTGTACCGCGTCGTCGCGACTGATCGTCGAAGCGGGTATCCACGATCAATTTGTCGCTCGAATGATCGCCGAAATCGATAAGCTAGTGGTTGGCAATGCGATGACGCCGGGGGTGCATATCGGCCCGGTGGTGGATGAACGCCAGTTGCAGCAAAATCTTGAATACATGCAGATCGCCTTGGCTGAGGGCGCTGAATTGGCCTGTGGTGGGGAGCGCTTGGCGTTGGACACCGATGGGTTCTTTATGTCGCCGGCGCTGTTTATCAATACCGACAACCAGATGCGAATCAATCGCGAAGAGGTCTTCGGCCCGCTCGCCTGCGTCATTAAAGTCGACGACTATGAGCGAGCGTTGGCGGTTTCTAACGACTCGGATTTTGGTCTGACCTCGGGCATTATTACTCAGTCGCTGGCCCGCGCTGCGCACTTTAAGCGGCATTCTAAATCGGGTTGTGTGATGGTCAACCTGCCCACTGCGGGCACCGATTATCACGTGCCGTTCGGCGGACGCAAAGCGTCTAGCTATGGCCCGCGCGAACAGGGACAGTACGCGAGAGATTTTTACACCATTATAAAAACCAATTACAGCAAACCCTATTAAACCTGTCGGTAGGGGATGGATAAGGTGCCGTCAACCGCGCTCGGTGATGGCCTCGACTAGGTATCGATAGTACCTATCCAAAGATGATTTAGAGGTGATGTCAATGAAGCAAGATATGCTGATGATCGACTGTTTACAGTACATCAACTGGAACCGTGAATTGTTTGAGGAGGCACAACAAAGTGGTTTGAGCGCGATTCATGTGACCATTGCCTATTGGGAAAATATCCGTGAAACGCTCGAAAATATAGGCACCTGGAACCGACATTTTATCGATCACAGCGATCTGATCATGCCAGTGCATCGGGCCAGCGATATTCTCGAGGCGCAACGCCTCGGTAAAGTCGGCATTGTCTTTGGTTTTCAAAACTGCTCGCCGATTGAAGACGATGTCAAGATGGTCGAGATACTGCACCAATTGGGTGTGCGGGTCATGCAGCTCACCTACAACAATCAGAGCCCACTGGCGACGGGTTGTTATGAGGCCGAGGATAGCGGTATCACGCGGTTTGGTCGCGAGGTGATCAAAGAGATGAATCGTGTTGGCATGATTATCGATATGTCCCACAGCGCCGAGCACTCAACGCTGCAGGCGATTGAATTATCCGCTCGACCGATCGCTATTACCCACGCCAATCCAACCTTCTTTCACGCGGCGCTGCGCAATAAATCCAACCAAGTATTGCGCGCTCTCGGCGAGTCCGGCGGTATGATCGGTTTCAGTCTGTATCCTTTTCATCTAGCTAATGGTGGCGATTGTACGCGCGATGAGTTTTGCAGCATGATTGCCAAAACCGCAGATATGATCGGTGTGGAACGCATCGGTATTGGCTCAGACCTATGCCAAAACTGGGGTTACGATACCCTCGAATGGATGCGCAATGGTCGCTGGACTAACACGATCGATCACGGCGAAGGTTCCGCGGCGAGTCGTGCATGGCCGAGGCAACCGAGTTGGTTTCAGGGGTCTGGCGACATTGTGAATATCGCAGAGGGTCTGCGGGCGATTGGTTTCTCGGAAGCCGAAACCGCTCGGGTGATGGGTCAAAACTGGTTGGATTTTTTTGCGCTGTCGTTTTCACCAAGTAAAGACATTTAATTCGTCTCAAGGCACGCAATGGGCCGAGGTTTAGCCGCTTGGTTAAGCAGGTCTAAGTGGCGGTGACAGTCTTGACGATTTTTTTGACAGATCGTAATTGCCGATGACGCAGGTATGTAACAGGCGGTCGTAATTGCGCTCTAGTCCCGCAACATCGAGGGTTACACTGACGTCCAATGGACATCTATCTTCCGCATTTATTGAGCCTCAAAGAGGCCGCGTTGGAAGCGCCTCTAGAGGCCGCTGTGCCTTCGGCTGCGCTGCCTTTGGCGGATCGCGGTGAACTGCCGATGCGTCCTGCGCACCAAGTAATGCAGCTTGACCGCTTGGGAAGTTTTCATCAGTTCCGTCTGAGCTTTATGCGTACCTTGGTACGTCGCATGATGGCTGAAAAATGGTCGATTGAGAACGTGACATTCGACCTCGACAGTGGCGGTTATGGGACCGTCGTCTATCGTGTTCAGGCGCTATATGGCCGCTACAGTTTTGTGCTCTTTTCGAACTATCTCGACGACACGCTGCGCAACGATCGGGTGATCGCCAATCAGTGGGATCTGACCATGGCGCTGTGCGAGGGGTCGGTCGACAGCGAACAGTTAGAGCAGTTGCGTACTAATATCCCCAAGCAGGAAGCGGGGCGCGTAGACTCTCGGGTGTTGGTGTTGTCGCGAGCCAACAAAAGCGCTCGCAATTTTGATTATGTGGTCGATGAGTTGGCGTGCGGTGAGCAGCCGAATATAGATCGGATTGCCGAAGTCGGCTACCTCTACCGCACCACCGCTGCCTACGGTAGCGGCAAGCTGGGTATGGCCGATTGGGACAAAGTGCGCTCGGTACATCGCGATTTTGCGCGGCCATTTGCGGCAGAGATGTTTACCTGTTTCATGCTGCGCCACTTTAGTTTGCAGCAGGTGGAGTTTTTGGCTGCACAGCGAGCGCCCGCGACGGCGGTGGCCCTAGATGATCGGATCAAACGTTTTTTTGGTATTGGCAATTCAACCGGTCTCGGCATGGCGCCTTTTTTGATTAACCACCCCAAGTTGATTAATCAGTGGGTCGAGGTGCGCGAGACGGCGCTGGCGACGGTGATGCGTGACGGCCATTGCAGCGCTGAAAAAGTCGAAGAACTGCGCGGGTTTGTGTGTCGTGTCAGGCAGCATCTTGCAGAGATAGTGACTGAGGATGCCCTGCAGCAAGCGTCTAACGGGTTGGTGCACGACGAACTGCTGCAACTGTTGGCGTGGCTCGATGATTTTGGCCCCACGCTGACCGACTGGCAGCAACTCTCTGAACACGCCAGTCACTACTGGCGAGTTGAGACCCAAGAGTTGATTAACAGCCTGTTGATCGAACTGTTCCCAGAGTTGGTCGATGTGCTTGAGAACCAGATGGATACCGATGAGCGTTACGATTGCATTCCTGAAATGCTAGTTTGTGATCTGCTGGCGAGTATTGAGCGAGCCTATGATTGGGCGTTGGAGTTTGATTTTTCGGAACCAGTACAGCGCGGTATCTTCTGGTATCGCTCCGAGGAAAAAATGGAACCTCGACTGGGTCATACCGATATCGATGCGGGTGCTGACCGGCAGATGCAGTTGGTGGTTGCGCGCTCGGTGAGCGAGTGTTACCGCGCGTTGAACGCCTATCTCGGCGAATACCCCGACGATGATGTGGCGCGATTTTTAATGCGCCAACCGCAGTATCGCGGAATTGTCTGTCGCATTCAGACCATGGCGCCGCTACGTTATGGTGAAATTCGCGAAAACCTCGCCCACCGCGAGATTCTGCCAATCCATCTATTGCGCTGTAAACTGTCTTTTTTTGGCGTCAGTAAGTTTGATCCGCGCTCGCGCCTATGGGTCAGAAATACCATGTTTCAGGGCGCACCGTTGGTCTCAGACTTTTTGTCGAGCGACGCGGCAAGCCTTGTTGATAGTTGGCAGTTTCCTGTCAAACCGGCGTTTTGAAGGCGTGTAGGCGCGGTGAAGGTCTCCAAAAACGAGCTGATTGCAGCGCTCAAAAAATCCTTTGAGGGCTTGGGTTTTCAGTATGGGGATTATCTTGACGCGGCCAATATGGTCGCCTGGGCGCAAATGCATGGACTCGATGGGCTGGGGCAGTTGTCTCTGGCGCTACCCTTTCTAGATTCAAAACCGCACAGTAGTCGCGCGTTGGAACCGGCGCCGTCGGAGTTCTGGGTGTTCGATGTCGAGGGCGACAGTATTTTGCTATGCGGTAGCCAAATAGTCGACATTGCCTGCTCTGTCGCACGTCGGCAATCGGCCGCCTGCGTGCGCGTCGATAACTGCCACAACCGTCTGTTTGTGATCGAGCGATTGGCGAATGCGGCGCAGCGTGGATTGGCGACTATGGCCTGCTGGTCGACCTCGGGTAGTTTTGAGGTAGTAGCGTTCGAGGCGCACGCCAGATATCCCAAAGTAACCCGCTTTGCAATCGATAAGCAAGACGCTGCAACCCGGCAGAGCCTGTTCGTGTTTTGCGGGCTGCCGACGGTGGATCTGCAGGTGATGCTAGAGAGCTTGGTGCCGGATGGTTGGAATGAGTTTGGCAACGGAACTGAACTACATGACGACTTTTTTCGCAGCGCCTACGACGCGGCTCTGGATGGCGGCATCGACATGCCGGCGTCGCTGTGGTCGTCGTTTGATCGACTAACAGCGCGGGTGTTGGTGGAGTC
>CALGJN010000161.1:0-4150 GCA_937920185.1 uncultured Cellvibrionales bacterium
TCGTTTTGTCCCCCGCGAGCTCGGATAGCGGCGATTTAGCCATGCTGTCTAAGGCAAATTTGGTGTTGGCCAGCAGCAACGCAGCCGAACCAATCATCATGCCGGAAATGTTGGGTCGCCACGACACCATTATTTGCGACGTCGCGGTGCCTGAAGACGTATCGACCGAGGTCATAGCCAACTGTAAACATGTCGAAGTGATACGTGGCGGTTTGGTCAGATTGCCGAAAAATCCACAGATGAGGCTTCGCGGCAACGACCTACTGGGCGAGGGGGTGATTTACGCCTGTATCGCCGAGACACTGCTGATGGGCCTAGAGGGGATCAACCAGCACGGCAGTTACGGCAGGATCTCAAAACATCAGGTGTTTGACATGCTGGCGCTAGCCGATAAGCACGGCTTTACATTGGCGCGGGTAAAAGTAGAAAACATATTTTGATATTCGAGACGATTTTGCGACCCGAAGCTAACGTATTTGACGGTTGTTATTCGGCCACCAACAAGCGCGAAAGTCATTGAGGGAACACTATGACCAGTGAAAATAGTATTTTAGGCAACCCACAGAGCGATGACACTACCGACGCTGAGTCTAGCCTCGTCGAAGACAGCCCTAGCACCGCGGGTCTGCTCAATACTATGTCGATTAAACCTCGCCGGTTTCGCATAGACTACGAAAGCCAAGCGCAGCCCGATGTGGCTAACAAATGGGTCAACGGCGATGCCTTTCTGACCCACTGGATGAACGCCTACACTATCATCATACCAGAAGGCGAGAAATTCATCGTCCGCACGGTCAAGCCATTCATCGAGCAGATTAAATCAGCCGAGCTAAAAAGTCAGGTCTCAGGATTGGTGGCGCAAGAATTGTCGCACTCTAAAGCTCATGCAAAATTCTCTGCGGTGATCGAACGTCAGGGTTTCAACACCAGCCTATTTTCAAGTATCTACAAATTCTTTGCCTACAAGATTATGGAGCCATTATCTCCGCCATTAATGTGCCTTGCGATAGTCGTTGCGATCGAGCGGATCAACGAATTGATCGCCGAAATAACCCTGCAGAGCAAGGTGTTGGATAGCGCTCCGGAACACGTCGCGACCCTATACAAGTGGCATTTTGCGGAGGAAATAGAGCACAAATCTGTGGCTTACGATCTGTACCACGAAATGTCTGGGAACAAGTGGCTGCTCGGCTACGGGACGTTTCTGTGTTACCTGACTAATTGCGTATTTTTGTGCTTGGGCGCGCTGCAATTCTCTATTCAGGATGGAAGTATATTGAATCCAAAAACCTGGCTGCGGGGATTGCGCTATTTTTTCACCAAAGAAAAATTCTTGTGGCGCATTACCAAAGGTTGTTATCAGCTGATTAAAGCTGATTTTCACCCGTCTCATAGCAACAACCTATACCTTGCTGAGCCTATCTTGGTGGGGCGCGATATAGGCGCTGAAAAAGCAATTGGCAGACCTCAACAGGGGACTTTAACATCCGTGAAATGATCGCTTGCGGCGATCCATGCTCGACCCGCGGAGCTGACTGTAACCCCTATGGCGCTTGTCAAAAGCATTGCTTTGGACAAGCGCCATAGGGCAGTGCTGGCCCAAGTCCAACGGTAAAAAACTATAAGAATACGGCTTGCCCCGCGGAGCGCTATACCGCGACCTTCACCAGAGGTCGCTGCAAAGGCTCTGCGACCTGTCGAGGCAAGCGCACAAAGCGACAATGTGATGCAAACAATTTAAGGAGAGATAGGATGTCCATGGAAGCCAATTCCAAGCCCTCGCAGCTATCCGATGAGCAGCGAACCGAGAGAAAGCAATTCTTGCGAAAGCGCGTTCGAGAGATGAACAGAACCTACGCCAAACCGGACTTTTGGAAATCTTCTTGGCAACTGATCAACATCCTAGGCCTCTACACGGCGCTTATGTACGGTGCCTATCAGAGTTGGCATGCGCAACAATATCTGTTGATGGCGGTCTTTGTATTGATTAACTCGTTCTGTCTAAACCGGATATTTGTCATTTTTCACGATGTTATGCACGGTTCTTTTTTTAAGCGAAAGACCACTGCAAACATTTGGGGGACGCTGCTGAGCCTGCTGGTCTATCAACCGGCGCACCATTGGCAGTACGAACATGCGAACCATCATGCAACCGCCAGTGATCTCAGCAAGCGCGGCATAGGGGATATGCCGATGCTGACCGTTAAGGAGTACTCTGAGCGCAATTTTTTGGGGCGCCTAGCGTACCGTGTCCTGCGCTGGCCGCCGTTCTATTTTGGTATCCATGGCGTTTACAAACAATTGATCAAACCGCGCTGGGTGGCTAAAAAGGGCTGGCCAAAAAGAGTGTCTTACAGCGTTTGGTTTACCAATGTTGCGCTGGTTGTCATCGGGCTCGGTTTTTGGGCGGCTGGCTTCAGCGATCTATTTCTGATTCATGCGCTGTGCTTTGCCATTGGCACGCCGAACCTATTGATACTTTTTTACGTTAGTCATCACTTCGAGACTACCGTATGGCGACAACCCGACGATTGGGATTTTATCGATTCTGCGTTGAATGGGACATCAATTCTTCTCTACCCGCCGGTCTTTGACTGGTTCACCGCCGGCATCGGCTATCACGTGCAGCATCATTTACTGCCTCGGGTGCCTAATTACAATTTGCGCAAGTGCTGGAAAGAAAACCCGGACGTCTATTCAAAGGCGTTTGTGATTGAGTACTTTGACATATTAAAGACCACCCGTTTGCGGCTGTGGGATGAAGCGTCCGAGCTTTATGTGGGTCGTGAGGGTTACCGCATGGCGCGGGAGCTACGTCAGCCGTCACCGTTAGCTTCGTGACTGAAATCTAACATCGATTAGACATTTTCCGCTTACCTGCACTGGATATTTACCTATGGGATACGCAATTACTTATTGTCCGGCCTATGAAAAATTGTCTAGGTTTTTAACCCAATATGGCGAGGGGAGTATGGCCTTCTCGTCATTTCAGCCGAACATGAAGTACTTTATCGATGAAGATCTCGGCTATCTGCCATTTTTGTATTTGCAGCATTTTCTTTTTGCGCCCAAGGGCATGAACGTGATCATCGGCGATCCGATTTGTTCGAGCGGTTCGTTCGAACAATTATTTGAACGCTATTTGCAGTCAAGTTCCGAACAGGCCACCGCGTTTATCCATCTGTCTGAGCACTATGCAAGGGAATTGAGTCGCCGAGGGTACTTTGTCAACGAGATGGGGGTGGAGCACCTTATCAAGCTGCCAGATTTTGACGTCGGTCTGCCTGGGGCCAAGTACGCCCATATTAGGCGCTGGCGTAACAAAGCGCAAAAATCCGGTGTAGAGGTCAGAGAGCAAGCCTTTGCCGATGTGCCGGTTGAGGCCATCGAGAAGGTCAATCGCTACTGGTTGGGAAATAAAGGCGGTGTAGAATTTATCGGATTAATGCGGCCGCTAAGGATTGAGGATAAAGCAGACGTTCGCTATTTTTGGGCATACCATGAAAACCAACTGATCGGCTTCGCCTGCTTTGACCCCATGTATTCCGAGGGAAAAGTCACAGGTTACATCCATAACATCGCTCGATTGCTGCCAGAAGCACCCCATGGAACCAACGACTTGATCATCCTAGAGGCGATTAAAACCTTTAAGGCAGAGGGCATAGAGGACTATACCCTCGGATTGTCCCCGTTCGCTAATCTCACCGATGGCGAACTGCCGCACAGGGCCAGTTTCAAGCGAATTTTTAAATTTATGCATAACCACTGTCAGTTTGTCTATCCGTTTAAGGGCAATTACTTCCACAAAGAAAAATATCGCGCTGAACAGAAAAAAATCTATCTGGCCCTGTTGCCCAACAGCAACCTGTATCGCTTGCTGGGCATTTTCAAGGCGCTGAATCTCATTTAAACACCAATGGAGATATTGGTCGGAGCATTCCAGCGGCTAGGCGGCAGCATTCCAGTGATTCGATGTTTTGATTGTTGCCCGCTTTACCCCGATCGCTGTCAGCGACACGGCCGACTAGATGGCGCGAGCGGGCCTAGTTTTCACGGCTATATAAAGCGTTTACCAGACGCGCCAGTAGCGCACCTAAAATAACCCCACTGGTATTTGCCAGCATATCCAGCCATTCCCCATGACGGTTGA
>CALGJN010000162.1:0-10156 GCA_937920185.1 uncultured Cellvibrionales bacterium
CGCTTTGAAAAACTCTTTATTAGTCCGGCGCAGCATCAGATGCACCACAGCGTTGATCACGCCAACGTTAATCTCGGTAGCGTACTGTCGATTTGGGACGGCATGCTCGGAACCCGTCAATACGCCACCCGCAAAGTTGCTATGCGCTTTGGTATTGGCGAACATACATCGCCGCTAACGCCGCAACCCAGTGCCAGCATCCATCGGGATACTGGATCGGCCGGGATGCCCGATTTAGCTCGGGCGGAGTCGCCAAGCGATCAGCGTGCTCGACAGCGGCTCGCGTAGCGCCGCCTCTTTTGTCGCTAATCTCCAATCATTGCGAGCAAGCAACACGCTGCTGCGACCAATAGACCTATGGCAACAGCCCTGGCCTTGCATACGTCGGCAAGCCTCTCTAAAATCTTAGAAAAATACTCAATTAAAAAAGCACAGGGGCAACAGCGATGACAGAGACTAATTCACAGGGTTCAGCGGCTGACACACCAGACCAGCCAGATCAGAGACCGCAGACATTCGCCTTTATCGCCATGACTTGCCTGTTCTTTTTTTGGGGCTTTATCACGGTCTTGAATGACATACTGATACCGTTTTTAAAAGAATCGTTTGACCTTACATACACCCAAGCGATGCTGGTGCAGTTTTGTTTTTTTGGCGCCTATTTTATTATCTCACCGTTAGCTAA
This sequence comes from uncultured Cellvibrionales bacterium, assembly GCA_937920185.1. Taxonomy (GTDB): domain Bacteria; phylum Pseudomonadota; class Gammaproteobacteria; order Pseudomonadales; family Porticoccaceae; genus TMED48. Next base: position 686 of record CALGJN010000162.1, read on the forward strand.
TCGACTGATTGATCGCACTGGGTTCCAAATGGGCATCGTTATTGGACTGTTGACGACGGCTGCTGGATGTTTGTTGTTTTATCCATCGGCAGATTTGAACATTTACGTGCTGTTTCTGGTTTCGTTTTTCGTTTTGGCCAGCGGTATCACCATTTTGCAAGTGGCAGCTAATCCTTATGTTGCCGCCCTCGGGCCGGAGACAACCGCGGCCAGTCGTCTTAACTTAGCGCAAGCGGCCAATTCGCTGGGCACTACCGTGGGTCCATTTGTCGGCGCGATGCTGATATTGGGCGCGGTCGCAGCGGATGCCTCGGCGGTGCAAGTGCCTTATCTAATGATAGGTGCTGTGCTGGTGATTGCTGCCCTGTTGTTCAGAAATATTAACCTGCCTGCCTTGGCGCACGTTGAATCTGATGCTACCGATCGGCAAGACAGTCTGCTCAGTCATCTGGTGTTTTCGGGCGCTATCGTGCTGGCTATGATCTTCGGCTACACCTTAGTCGCAGGGTTCATTGTGGTGGTCGCGCTGGGTTATAACTTTTATGGGTTGCGTCAGCACCGGTCGATGGTACTCGGCGCACTGGCGATCTTCCTCTACGTTGGCGGTGAGGTGTCGATTGGCAGCTTTTTAGTCAACTATTTTGCCGAAAGCTCAATTGCCGGGATGGCAATGGCCGAAGCGGGCGAGTTGGTTGCCTACTATTGGGGTGCAGCGATGGTTGGCCGCTTAGTCGGTGCGGTATTGATGAATTATATCGCTTCAACCAAGTATCTTGCGGCCAATGCTGTGGTCGCGATTTTGATGATTGGCATCAGCATGAATACTACCGGCGATGTGGCTGTATGGTCGATTCTCGCGGTTGGATTCTTTAATTCGATCATGTTCCCGACAATTTTTACCCTCGCCGTTAAGGGTTTAGGTTCAATGACGAGCAAGGGCTCAGGCTTAGTGTGTCAGGGCATTGTCGGTGGTGCATTAATCCCGGTTATCCAAGGCATCGCTGCGGACTCTGTGGGCATACAGATGAGCTTTGCGGTACCGATGTTATGTTATTTTTACATAGGTTGGTACGCCCTTCGCGGCACCGACAGTGCATCTAAGGTTGAGGTCGCGGGCACCTAGTGGCTTGATTATACCTGCCGCGGTGATTATTCATCGTCGCGGTCGGTCGATTGCTCGTCAGGCACCTGCTTGGTTGGTCGCCGGCCACGCGCTTTAAGTCGCGCTAACTGCCATTCCGGCAATTTTACTCGGGTGTCGTATTCAGCGTCTGGATCGTAGTCGCTCATATCCTCGCTGACCGCACGATTGATGCGCTTCAAGGTTCTGGTCAACCAGCCTTCATTTTGATCTGACATTTTACCCCCTGACTGTCGCTGCGCAAATCGACGCATCGCTGTATGCACGACCGCGCACCACTTTACTTTACGCAGCGCGCGCTTGGGGCGATGGCTAGGATGCCAGTTAAAACCCCAACCCCTGGCTCACTGCATGCCAGCTCTCGCGCACGAGCATGCAGGCGAGCGCCAACCAACTGAGCATAAATAAGCCAAATCGCAGCCACACCGAGTTGACCGTCGACTGCACCAGCGAGTGAATCAACCGCACCAGACAGTAACTCCAAGCGGCATACAGATGCAGGCTGTCGGTATGACCCTGCGCCCAAATCACCAAGACCACCGCGTAAAATAGCGTCGGTTGCTCCCACAGGTGGTTATAGTTGTCAGCGATGCGCTCGACCCCACTGGGGAACACGCCCGACACTGCGGCGGGGTGTGCCAGGCCCTGCATGTCGACCCCCTGGCGCTCGAGTACTTTGGCTGCTGGGATGCGTGTCGCGTACATTAAGATCATCATTGCGGTGCTGAGAAGGCCCATAAATAAAATAGGCTGCAAGATCAGGTCATTCATGGCGTGTTCCATTGGTTATTGGGCCGACAACATAGCCTAGCTAGTGGGTTGTAGCAACCGTTGACGCCGCGATGCGGGTGACTGCCGGCTGGTCAAGAACAAGCGCTGGTTGGTGCCCTCTGTAGATTTACCTTGAGGTTGTGATCCAGTCTACAGGCGGTTGGTTGCAGGTCTGTTATGATTTTCAGATCGCCGTGGTGATGGTCTGCACCAGATCAGAGGCCGCCATCCGCTTCGAAAGCGCCATTTCACAGAGGATCACCCCTATGACAATCGAGCCGCAGTATGTTTGGCTGGTGGTCGGTATCGCACTGATTATCGCCGAAGTTACCATGGGCAATTTCATATTGCTGTTTTTGGGTGTTGCCGCCGTCGTCGTCGGTATCGCACTGTCCATGGGTATGCCCAGTACTGGTGGGCTCGCCTACTACTTATTTGCCGCGCTATCGGTGGTGTTGCTGCTGGGGGTGCGCTCGCGGATGCGTAAAATGGTTGTCGGCGACATTGCCAAGGGCAGCGACGATGAAGATTTTATCGGCCACAACGCGGTGGTCGAGAGCGGTTTTGACGACCCATCGCCGGGGCGTGGCCGCGTGGTCTACCGCGGTGCCAGTTGGGACGCCGTTAGCCAGCAGGCTTGCCAGCAGGTTGGCGCGGTGCTGTTGATCGTCGGCCGCGAGGGCAACTGCCTAGAGGTTGGCGCACTGGCCAGCTCGGACGCGGACGACCCCAAAACCTAACCGGCACGCGTTGGGCATTGATTCCCAAAGTGCACGCGCAGGCAATGGCCGACTAATTTTAAATACTCTTTTATAGGTGAGCAAAATGGAATTTACTCTGGTTTTAGGCGGTGCGTTGGCGGTCTTAGTGGTGGTGGTCTTCCTCAAGACCGCGCGAATTGTGCCGCAGCGTCAGCAATTTGTGATTGAGCGGCTTGGCAAATATGCCAAGTCACTGGATGCGGGTTTTCATTTATTAATTCCGTTTGTCGACGTGGTAGCCTATCGGCACACGCTCAAAGAACAGACCATCGACGTGCCGCCCCAGTCCTGTATTACCAAGGACAACATATCGGTTGCCATCGACGGCGTGCTGTATATGCAGGTTAGCGATGCGCGCGCCGCTAGCTATGGCATACAAAACTACGCCTACGCGACTTCGCAATTGGCGCAGACCACGCTGCGTTCAGAGATCGGCAAGATCGAGTTAGATCGTACTTTTAAAGAGCGCGAAACGATCAACTCCCAGGTGGTTGCCGCGGTAGATCGTGCTGCTGAGCCCTGGGGGGTTAAGATTTTACGCTACGAAATTAAGGATATTGTACCGCCGGCGTCGGTCAAGGACGCGCTCGAAAAGCAGATGCGCGCCGAGCGTGAGCGGCGTGCGGTGGTGGCGACCTCTGAGGGCGAGCGGCAAGCGCGAATCAACGTATCGGAAGGTGAGCGCCAAGAGGCGATCAACCTGTCGGAGGCAGAAAAGACCCGTCAAATTAACGAGGCGGAGGGCCGTGCTCAAGAGATCAAGCTGGTCGCGCAGGCCACCGCTCAAGGTCTGCGAGATGTCGCCGCCGCGTTAGTTGAGCGCGGTGGCCGCGAGGCGGTTAACTTGCGGGTGGCCGAACAGTGGGTTAAAGAGTTTGGCAAATTGGCGAAAACTAACAACACCATGATTGTTCCGGCCCAACTTGGCGATGTTGCCACCATGGTGTCGGCGGTAATGGGCACCATGGGCAATATTCGTGCCGATCGATCGGATGATCAAACTGATACCTAGGGTTATCTAACCGAGTTTTAGCGCTCGGCGGGGGCGTCCGCTTGGGGTATCATAGCGGTCGATTTTTTGAGCACCCTTTGAGTATGCCCCAAGACTCTGATCAGAATACATCCAAGCCCGGTATCGGTATCGATTTTGGCACCAGCAACAGCGCTGCTGCGGTGTTTGACGGCACCCAGTTGCGATTGGTCAAATTGGCGCGTTCGCAGGCCATTATGCCGTCGGCAAATTATATCCAGCGAGATTTTTCTATCGCTATTGGCCAGGCCGCTATCGATGACTTTATCGCCGACAATCAGGGGCGACGCGTCGAGCTGAGCGCCGAGGTGCTGGGCGAGGCACGCACCAGTGCGGGGGGTCCCGATGGTCCCGCAGGGGATAGCGAAACTGCGATGGTCTTTGGTCAGGCGATTAACGATGCCGGTTTGCCAGGTCGGCTGTTCCGAGGCACCAAGCGCCTACTTGGCAATCCCACGAGTGAGAGGACGCCAGTCTTTGAACGTCAGTTTCGTCTGGTGGCGCTGGTGACACCGATATTGGTGGGTATTCGAGACGCTATACAGCGCCTAGTGGGTGCTACCAACCACGCCTGTATTGGCCATCCGGTGAATTTTGAGGGCGCGCAACGCAGTGGCAATCAGGCGGCGCTGGCGCGACTCGGCGAGGCCTATCGCCACGCGGGCATCGTCGATCAGCGCTACTGCCCGGAACCGACGGCCGCCGCCATAAGCTACCTTCATCACCACCCAGAGGCCGAGGACGAGCGCTTGCTGACGGTCGATTTTGGTGGTGGTACCTTAGATTTTTGTATTCTTAGGCGTGCCGGTGCAACGTTCGAAGTCGAGGCGACCCACGGCATAGCGCTCGGCGGGGATAGGATCGATCAGACCATTTTTCGCGAACTTATATTCCCATTGCTGGGTCGGGGCGAGCGCTGGGTGCGCACTTTGGACGGTGCCGAGGTCGATACCTTGTTTCCATTTGGTGATTTTGAAGATTTGCTAATCAATTGGCCGATTAGCTACATGCTCAATCAAAACAAATATACCGCGCCGGTGATTCAGCGTATGTCTCAGACGGACGATGGCGCGATAAAGTTCAGACGTCTGTACGACCTGATCAATCAAAATTACAGTTATCAGGTGTTCGAGGCGATTAAATTGTTCAAGGCGCGCCTCTCTGAGGTGGATCGCGCGGTGCTGGATATTCCTGAAATCGATGTCGAGGTCTACCTCGAACGCTGGGAGTTTGAGGTGATGATCTCAGATATGCTGTTTGAGTTAGAGCAGGCGATTGCGGTGGTGTTGGCCAAGGCTGACCTGCGCGCTGAGGATATCGACACTGTGTTGCGCACCGGCGGCTCGTCGCTGATCCCAGCGGTCAAAGACATCCTCGAAAACCAATTTTCTGGCAAGGTGGTCGAGCACGATCCGTTCACCAGCGTCGCTGCTGGCTTGGCAATCGCCGATTACTTTGATTACGCCGATCGGGTGAATGGCGAGTGAGCTTGGCCAGCGTTTAGACGCCGCCGACGGGGAACTAAAGGCCCTGCGCTGAGCAGGTGTTGACTTAAACGCTGAGTGAGCTGGGGTTAGCGGTTTTGCGCATGGGCGGCCTAGCGCCATAGCTGAGGGCGCGCCACAGCCATTCTGCTGGCCCATAGTGAAAGGAGCGCACCCAGCGGCGAGAAAATGCCAACTGAACCCCCCAAATCGCGACCACTAACAGCAATTGTTCGGTGCGTGTAAAACTGCCAAATTGCCCTAAACCCCAGCCATAAAAAATGCCACAGCAGATCAACGACTGAGACAGATAATTGGTCAGAGACAGACTCCCAAGGTTTGCTAGGGCCTTTTTTAGGCGCATAAATCGCTGGCTTTGGCAGAGCGCTAATAATCCACCAATATAACTACCAGCGAGCGCCAGACTGCACCAGTAGGTGGTCTGTGGAAACATTGCTGCGCTTGGAAAATTGGCATCCAGCATGCGCACAAGACCCCAGAAACTGAGGGTTGTGGCGAGCATAAACAGACCGAATGACGGCAGTAGTGTTTGGTGGTTATTAAAGCGGCGATGGAAAAATCCAATTTTCGACAGCGCCATTCCGATGAGCATTAAACCGATGACCCTCGGCTGATAAAACACCGTAGTCAGCAAGGCCGAGGACGCCTTGGCATGGCGCTGCTCGCTTTGCGCCAGCCAACCGGATAGGTTGGTGAAAATCTCGCCGTCGATGGCTTGTTGTGTCGGTTGCCACTCGCCGATCAATTGACGTAGATCTGTATGGCCCAGATAAGCCTCTGGGAGCGCAGGTATGTGGATGATAAAGGCATTGATTGTGATCAGTGCCAGCGCCCAGTAAATTAAACATCGCGGCGATTGATAGCGCGCCATATAGGCGAAGGCGCCGGCGACGGCGTACATAAACAAGATATCGCCATGCCACAGTAAGTACGCATGAAGTAGACCAAAAATGCCTAAAACAGCCATCCTCCGGTAGTGAAAGCTCGATCGATGATCGTCAGTTGTAACGCGCTGCGCGTGTTGCATTTGAATGCTGACACCAAATATCAGCGCGAGAATGGTCATAAATTTTTGGTCGGCAAAGACGTGGGAAACATAGTAAACCGCGCCATTTATGCCGTTTAAATCGCCAAACACCAAGGGGTTTCTGTAGGCTGCGGCAACCATCGAAAAAGACTGGATGTTCATAACTAAAATCCCTAAGAGCGCCGCCCCGCGAATGATATCGATAGATTCCAGACGTTGGTTGGCAGCTATGGGGGTATGCAATTTAGGCTCGTTCAATGGCGGCTCTTTTAGTGGGTATTTTTAATCTATGCCGACGGTCACAGCGCGTTGGCGTTGGCGTTGGCGTTGGCGTTGGCGTTGGCTTGTGCTGCGCAGTCCCGTCCTCGGCGGTCCATTCTCAGCAGTTGCTTGCGACACCGCCGCTCGGAGGCACGAGAGGTGCCTTGAGACCAATTTTAATTTTACCTGCTAGGCAGGATCTGTTCTGAGTAGCAGTTCTCATTTTGTTAACCCGCTGGCGTATCAAGCGCTGCACTAGCGCGGGTATCGGGCGGTGTATGTCGAACCCATGGGTTCGGGCAAGTGCAGGGCAAGGCGGGTAGAGTCGCGGAGTGGATTTAGAGGGTTTAAGCCGCGACGACCCGTGGTGCACCAGCAGGTCGTTGGGCTTGGTAATGCGAATGTTTAAGCCGTCACTGCAACGGCATCTGCCTGCCGCTAGGCATGGCGTTGGCAACGCGCTGGTCTCACTGGCTCTAGGGGGTCGGGGAAATGTCAGAGTTCGTCGGCCCGACCCCTGAGCCAGATTGCCACGCCAAGCCAGAGGCTGCCCACCAGCACCGCCAAGAGCATATCGGTGCTAAACAGCAGTGTGGAGATGTCCGTCGCTCGGTTCATTGGCATGCTGTGGGCTTTGATCCACGATTCTAAATAAGCTTGGTCAGAGATTAATCGTTCCGCAACAATCAGGCAAATTGGCACACCCAGTGCGCTCAGCAAGGGCGTGCGCTTGGCATATGCCGACACCGCCAGTAACCAACCCCAAAGCGGCAGGCACCAAAGACCATAGAACAGCACCAGATCAAGATATTGCAACCAGTGGCTCAATATCGTTGCCGGCATCCAAACCATGTCCCAAGTGGATGGTTCCGTGCCCAAGGTGCTCAGGGTAAATAGGCCAAGCCAACTGATTTGCAGCGCAGCCATCGCGCCCAGGTAGACGATTGGCAGCGCCAGCAGTGCGGTTGCCAGCTTGGCCAACACCGCGGACGCATCCGAAATCGGCATCGATTTCCAGAACAGGATACTGCGATCGCGGCGATCATTGAATAGACAATTCAGTAAAAAAGACAGTATGACTAGCCAGAGCACCACAGACAGTACGACATCGATGCGAGCGAATGCGGTCGATAGGAAGCCGGTGCGTTGCTCGCTGTCGAGGGTACTAAATGTTTGCTGCATTGCTTCGGCCCAGTTACCCTCGAAATTGCGCTCGGTGGAAAATTGCATCTGTTGGCCATTTGCTTGGCTCGTGCTCTCGGAGCTAAAGTTGATGTTGAGTGGCGCGTACATTACACCGGCAAGCATAACGCTGAACATCAATCCGGCCACTATTGCTGGCAGGACAATAAACGTGTTGCGATGTTCCCAGAATTCACGCTGAATTAAAATTGCCATATAACTCATTTTATTCCCCTAGCAGTTTGCAGTTTGGCGACGAACAAATCGGCAACGCTGGGCGTGGAAACTTCGCCGAGGTCGGCCAATTTGGCTGCCGAAGTGCCCTCAAAAATCATCGCTTTGTTGCCGAGAAGATCGCGACTGTAAATGGGTGACAAGCCTTCAGCTTCATTCCAGTCGGGCGGTGCCACCAGCACTTCACTAAAGCGTGCTGCCAGCTCATCCATGGCGCAGTCGAGCACGATTGCCCCCTGATTTATAAACAGTAAGTGGGTTAGTAGAGCCTCGATTTCTTCCACTTGGTGAGTGCTGATCAAAATGCTGGTCTGGTGATCGCAGTAATCATTGATTAAATGTTGGTAGAACGATTTTCGGTAGAGAATGTCGAGCCCTAGCGTCGGTTCGTCGAGAATTAGCAGGTCGACATCGATGGCCATTACCAGAGACAGGTGCAACTGTGCCACCATGCCTTTGCTGAGCTGAGCGACCCGTTTGTTCATGGGAATGTCGGTCGCTGCAAGCATAGCTTCGGCCCGTTGGCGGTTGAATTTGGGGTGCACGCCGTCGGCATAATCCAGCGCATTGGATACTTTTAACCAACGCGGCAGTACGCCGACGTCGGCCACAAAGCAGGCGCGCTCCATCAATTTATGGCGGTCTTTTCGCGGATCTGTACCGAGTACCGACAGCGATCCGTCAAATGGAGTCAGGCCGAGAAGGGCCTTGATAGCAGTCGTTTTGCCGGCCCCATTGGGGCCGATTAAACCGACGATCGAGCCCGGTTGTATGGCAAAAGAGAGGCTGTCGAGCGCGTTAAAGTTGCCGTATTTTTTACTGATTCCATGGGCTTCGACGACGTTGCTCATGATGACTCCTGAATTAGATGATTGAGATCAAAGCCGAGGTCCTCGGCGCGTTGTTTAAACTTTGGCCACTCCCGCTCGAGAAACAAACTGCGCTCCTGCTGAATTAGTTGCTGTCGTGCGCCGCTCGCAATATACATGCCGATACCTCTTTTTTTGATAACCAGTTGTTCGTCGACTAGCACTTGAAAGGCCTTGGACACGGTCAGTGGATTAATTTGATGTTCGGCGGCAATCTGGCGCACCGATGGTATTGCATCGTCATCGCCATACACGCCCTGCAGAATTAAATCGCGAAGCCTTTCGGCCAGTTGCCGATAGATAGGGCTCTTGTCGTGCCAGTTAATTTGCATTGCAAATATCCACTTATCTAGTGTGTTAGTTAACTATAACACCAGTTATATTCGAGTGCAACGCATTCTGATCGATCGTTAGCCCTCGGCCGCCAGGTCGCTGGTGTAGGCCAGCGAGGCACGGCTTGCAAGTGCAGGCGAGCGAACGTGGATGAGCGAGCGTCAGTGGTCGCCCTTGAGCGAAGAGCGGGGCGCAACGTCTCTAGCGTAAAACGTCCCTGTGCGAGGTACTCGATGACAGATTTTTTATCTGAGCGGATTTTCTGGGTGTTTTCCATCTCGGCGCGCTTTTTAGCGCGCGCCGGACAAACTCTCCCTAAAATTAGCTCTTAAAAGAACAGCCATTAAAAGAATAGCT